>JAMOOT010000224.1 GCA_027065215.1 Candidatus Omnitrophota bacterium
AAGAATGCGCTGCACGTGCAACACAAAGGCTTGTTCCTCGACACTCTTTTGATGTGTGTTACAGTGTCATCTATTTTTTAGGGGCTTTTGTAAATTAAAACCAGTTTTTTTATATATCGGAGAAAAAGAATTTAGAAAAAAGCCTATCCTAAGGGCAGGATAGGCTTTTATTCTTAGTATTTATTTTAAATTTAGAATCCAAACTCTCCGTCAGAAATATCACCACCAAATCCAAATTCTGGTTTTGCTTCAGAAGATTTTGTTTCACCAGTTTCAGCAGCACCTGCTTCAGCCTCAGCAGCGGCAGCACCTTCTCCAGATACTGTAACCACACCATGTTTTTTCACTTCTTCAATCTTTGCAAGGAGTTCATCTACTTTCTTAATGTACTCGTCCACCTTTGCAGCAGAAGCAATTATCTTTTTCTCTCCTTCTTCCTTCATCTGAGCCTCATAATCTGCCACCTTGGCTTCTAATGCTGCAATTTTCTTTTTGTTTTCTTCAATAATACCCTCATATTCAGCTAGTTTTGCCTTTTGCTCTTCAATGGTCTTTTTGTATTCAGCTATTTTATCAAAAATTGAATCTACTTCTTCTTTAACATCTGCTGGAAGAGATAAGATAGATACATTTTCTCCCAGTTCCCTGACTTCTTCCTTTCCAAGTCTTGCAAGCTCTGGATGTTGTTCATAAATCCAGGCCTTAGACATTGCCGATGCAAAGGGAGCTAACTCCTTATCAACCTGTTTCTGTGTTACAAAACTTAGCAACTCCAGAACATCCTGATTATAGTTGCCTGCCTTGCCCCTCAGATAAGACACGAATGTCTGTATGGGGAAAACTTTTCGAGCTTCTGCCATGACAGCCTCCTTATTTATATAACAAAAAGTTTATTTTTCTGCTCATCCACCTCTGTGGATACCCTTCCTATCATCCTTGCATATGCAAGGGCAAAAACCCTGTATACTAAATGTCCCAACTTAGACCAGGGTAAATATGCTATTAACATAAATACAGACACAAGGTGTATATAATATGCTAAATAAGCAAGTCCTGCAATATTAGCCCATCTCAAAACTTCACTTAAAATTCCACTTAAAGCAACTACCCAGATAAGACCTAAAAGATACCAATCATAGTAAGTTGAAGCATCTTTTGTGGATTCATTTAATCTTCTCTTTGTAAGATTTATCAGTCCAATTATAAGTAAGACAGCTCCTACATTTGCAAGCAATTTTACTGGGTTATATAAGGGCATTGGATATCCCATATGCAGGAATGAAAAGATTTTTCCTGCCCAATGGGTAAATGCCACAATAGCTGTAACTACAAAAAGGGCTGCAAAACCATAAAACAACATCAAGTGGCCTTTGAATTTTAATTGATCATCCTCTTCTTCTCCACAATCCTTAAATTTTTTGTGGGTCAAGACCTCATCTTTTATTACTTCATATAAGGCATGCCAGATTGTCTTTGGCCTCGTGTATCCAACTACAAAGGTCTTTGGCTGTGTATCAAACACCTCTTTCAGTTTTCTAACCCCTTTATAAAAGCTCCAAATTACAAAAATTGCAGCAAGACCAAATATTGGGTCTATTGTGTAGTCTCCTGGAAAGATCAGGGAATATTCTACATGTCCATCTTTTAGAGGAAATGGTGAACCACAGATGCTTCCTGTAATAAACCAGATTAAAAGGTAAATAATTGCAGGAATAGCAATCAATTTTGGAAGGTGTTTTATTGAGCTCATCCATTTACCCAAGAAAGATGGTCCGGTCAAATTCCTATAGGCCATGTTTCTTAAAGCAGCCATAAGTTCACCAGGCTTGGCACCCCTTGGACACATTTCACTACACTGTCCACACTTGTGGCATAGCCACATATCAATATCATTTACCAATTTGTCTTTTAATCCCCATTGAGCCCAAATCATTTCCTTCCGTGGAAATGATTTGTCCATTGGAGATAGGGGACAAACAACACTACAGGTGGCGCACTGAAAACACTTTTTCACGTTTTCCCCACCAATTTCCTGTAGTTCTTTTATAAACTCAAGATCAGGTTTAACTCGACTTACCATTGTCATATTTCCCTCCTACTAATATCCCTTAAAAGGATTGGGACCCAGTTTAATAATGTCCTCAACAAAACTATCAATTATCTCAGGAATCCTATCATAGTCATCTATGGCAACCTGTTCCTGCCTAACCCTTTCTAATTCCACACCCAGTCTATCCAATGTCTCACCAATATTTTGCATTCTTCTATTGCACAGTTCAGATCCCTTCATAAAGTGACATTGATAGTCTTCTCCATATTTACATCCTAAAAGAAGACATCCATCATTTCCTTTACTCATGGCATCAGCAATCCAGATTGTATTAACAGATCCAAGACAGCGTACAGGAATAATCCTTACATAGGGACTCCATCTACGTCCCCTTTTTGCAGCCATATCCAGGGCTGGATAGGCATCATTTTCACAGGCAAGGATCACTATCCTTGGACCTTCCTTTTCCATATTATCAGGAACTTTAATGGAGGTAATCATTGATCCAATCTGTCCAACACTATAATTGTCAAAGGAAATAACCCTTTCAGGACATGCACCCATACAGGTACCACACCTTCTACATCTTGCAATATTTGGTTTTGGTGTTCCCTTTTCATCGTCATCTAATGCACCAAATGGACATTCTTCAGTACACCTTTTACATTGAGTACACCTTACAAAGTTGAATTTTGGATAGGATAGATCCCCAGAGCGTGGATGTACAGCCACACCCCTGTTTACAGATTCAATACACTGAATTGCTTTTAGTGCTGCACCATAAGCATCAGATGCAGACCTGGCAAGTGTCATTGGCTGTCTTACAGGACCTGCAGCATAAATCCCTGTTCTTCTGGTTTCATAAGGAAAGCAAATATAATTTGAATCTGCATAACCATCAAAGAGATCTAGATCAGGAAATGCTGGTCCCTGCCTATATTCAAGATTTATAACAGGCTCAAGAGCAGTGGTTGGTACAAATCCTGTAGGAACAACCACAAGATCAGCCTCAATTTCTATTGTCTCTCCTAAGAGGTTATCTTCAATTCTCACAACCACATTTTCATTGGACCCAGCATAAAAAGAAGTCACTTTACCTTTGGTTAGCATGATACCTGGATCATCCTGGGCTGATTTATAGTAAAGTTCATACACTCCAGGAGTCACCATGTGTTCATAGATGATATAAGCAATTGAATCCTCAATCATTTCCCTTACATATCCTGCCTGTTTCAGGGCAGTAAGGGAAGTAACTTCTGATGTATAATCAAGATGTCTATATGTCTTGATTGGTTCAAACTTTACCTCAATTGTCTCTTCTTCTGATGATTCTTCACTCTTTGCCTCTGCTTCTTCTAATTTTTTCTTTTTTTCCTCTTCTTCTTGTTTAGCTATATCCTCATATAAATCTGAGGCCCCAAGTACAAAAAGTACATTCTTTGGAACGCCCCCATCACTAGGCCTCTTGATCTCGCCCTTTTTGGCCATTTCTTCAAATTCAACATTAGTGACTATATTCTTTAGAGAACCATAACCCAAGGGTTCTAAATATTTTGGTTCAATGGGCTTCCAACCAGTTGCTACTACAACTGCTCCAACTTCAACCTCTTCCTCGCCCTTAGCGGTCTTTAAATAGGCAGTATATTGACCTGGTTGACCACTTAATTTTTCCAACTGAGTCCCAACATATACTTTTATCTTCTTGTTATTTTTAACAGCCTGGATCTTTTCTTCTATCTTTGTATCTTCTGCCTGAGTATAGGGTGGATTTATTGGAAAACTCTTAAGCATCTTTGCAGCGTATCCACCAAGTTCCGACTCTTTCTCAACCAGAACTGCCTCATAGCCTGCCTCAGCTACTGCTAAAGCTGCATGAATGCCCGTCCAACCACCACCTAAAACAAGCACTCTTTTCACACTCTCAATTGCTTCCCCTTCTGGAGCAGCACTTTTTTGGAGTTTAATAACAGACATGTTGATGTAATCCATCACCATGTCCCATAGGAGTTGAGGGGTTTCATCTCCTGGCTTGAGCAAAGACCCATCTGGATTTTTATATGCCATTATCCCCTGTTCTCTTAAATTTACTCTATCAACAACAACCTTTGGACCAAAATCAAAATACTCAGTATCTTCTCTGGGAGATGGTCCAACAATGCTCACGCCATCAATAGCACCAGAATCTAAATCTTTTTGGATCTCCTTACGAGCCTCATCACTGGCTACTAGTGGAAATACTTTAATAACTGGTGTTGCATCTCCCCATCTATTCTTAATTTTTTCTACCAATTGATCCACGTCTAAATATGGATCAAAGGTTGCTTTGTCTATGTATATACCGATCTTCTCGGCCATATTTACCTCCCTCTTACCGTTTGTATGGCTTTCATAGCTGCAGCAGTACCTGATTGAGCTGATTTCATAACATCGAGAGGTTCGGCTGCACAACCTGCTACAAAAATACCTTTATCCTGAGAATCAAAAACAAAACCCTCTTCATCCACTTGGACATCAAAGGGAACACTCTCCCCTGCAAGTGATGGCTGCATACCTGTTGCCAGCACCACTAGATCATATTTTTCAGTTATCTTATTGCCAGATATGGCGTCTTCTGCTGTTACCCATACATCTGATGTAGCAATATCCTCTTCAACCTTTGCAACCTTGCCTTTAATGGTCTTTATCTTTTCGTCTGCCAATACCTTATCAGCAAATTTTTTATATCTACCAGGCGTCCTTAAATCAATATAGAATATTGTCACTTCTGCATCAGGATATTGTTCACGTACATAGGTGGCCTGCTTTATTGATGCCATGCAGCAGATATAAGAACAATAAGGTAAATGATTTTCATCCCGTGATCCTGCACACTGAACAAAGGCAACCTTTTTTGGTGGAGCACCATCAGAAGGCCTTACAATCTTCCCATTTGTAGGACCAAATGGAGAAGCAAGCCTTTCCATCTGCATATTGGATATGCAGTTTGCGATCTGTCCTGCTCCTAGATTTGTGAGATTAGTCACATCATAGGGTTTCCAACCAGTGGCAATAATAATGCTTCCAACGTTCAGAGTGATAGTCTTTTCTTCGTCCTTTAAATTAATAAAAGGGCTCTTTGACAAAAGCTTCTTTTCCTCTTCTGATACATGTTCTAATTCAAGAACATATCTTCCAGGATAAGCAAAAGGGGCATCCAGATAAAGGGGTTTTCTGGATGATAGACCAAATTCAAATTCATTCTTTACATTGGCAGCGAGTTTTGCAGCAAGTTCTGATAAATCACAACTACGAGGAGCCGTATATCTTGGCTTTATCCTGACCGCCACTTCATAATTACCAGCACTCCCACTCACTGATGTCACTTCAGCTAATGTAAACACCTTTACATTCGGATTTTTTTTGATCCTCTGAAACTGGATCTCCAAACCACAGGATGGGGGACACAACTTGGGGAAATATTTATTCAGTTGCATCACCCTTCCGCCCAAAAAAGGCCTTTTTTCTACGAGATAGACTTCATGGCCAACTTCCGCCGCCTCCAGGGCCGCAGTTATGCCGCTGAAGCCACCCCCGATTACTAAAATACTTTTTGACATTTCATCCTCCCTATAACAGAGCTTATACCAATAATCGCCTTTAGCCTCCCTTGATACACCTAATCTTTCTCATCAGCCCGGACACATAACTTTTTCTCTCTTATCTTATACTCCTTTTTTAAGCAACCAAAAAACCCATTTAAAAATTTATGCTTAATTGTGCCCTCAAGGGAATTTTAGTCCTCTGGAGTAATCTTCCCTCAAGATCACTTAAGATATCAAAAAAGGGCAGGACCTAATTTTAGATCCTGCCCTCTGTTTTCATTATATGAATTATGGTGCGTATGGATCAGGAATAATCTGGATATAAGGTCTCTTGAACAGAGTGATCTCTTTCTTCTCAGGATCATACTTGGAGTTTACAAAGCATCTCCATTTGGAATCATCAATCCCCATGTAATCTGCCCTGTAGTAGAAACCAGGATAACGGGTCTCTTTCCTGAAATCAATGTGGAGCATATGAAGCCTTACAGTCCATAGTCTGTGATACTGTTCCCAACACCTCATGAGTTCGTGTAAGTCTCTAGCAGCGAGTTTTTTGGAGTCTTCTTCAAGCATATCAAGTAGTTCAAATCCCACTTTTAACATTGCCTCAGAAGTCATGTAGTAAGTAGCACATCCACCACCATATTCGTCAGTGTGCTTGATAAGTCTGAACATGAAGTTTCTTGGAGTAATGAAGTTTGGATTTACATTTGGATCAGTAGACTCATCCTTGTGTTCCATGTAGGTATACCATGGCTGATAAATTTCTTTCTTCAGTTCTTCTGCACTCTCTTTAATGGTTGGCTTAAAGTCTTTGTGGTCTACACACCACCTAATGAGCTGCTTACCAGCAATTCTACCCTCAGCATGGGAACCTGAGGAGAATTTATGTCCAGAAGCACCTACACCGTCAGCAGCGGTGAACAGACCGTTTACTGTGGTCATTCTGTTATAAACTTTTCCATTATCAGCCTTGATCTTGTACTCTTCAGGTACCCAATCCTCGTCTGGTCCAGATACCCAGATACCACAGCAACCAGAGTGGGAACCTAAGAGATAAGGCTCAGTTGGCATAATCTCAGAGCCCTTTTCCTCTGGCTTAATATTCATACATGCCCAGAGGTTTGCCTGGCCAGGACACATGTCAAGGAAGTCTTCCCAGGCTTCAGCCTCTAAGTGCTTCTGTTCAGCCTTGGAGAGTTCTTTAAAAGTGGTCTGAAGAGCAGTTGCAGTATCCATGTAGATAGGACCACGGCCTTCCCTCATTTCCCTCATCATCATGTGGTTTCTGAGGCATGTGGGAATAACTGAACTAAGGGCATAACCACGATCCTGATATGGCTTTAACATAGCTGCATTGGTCTGACAATAATCTTCTCCTTTGGCATTAGTTGCTTTTGCCTTAAAGAGCAAGAACCAAGCACCAACAGGACCATAACCATCTTTAAATCTTGCAGGTACGAACCTATTTTCCATCATGGTCATCTCAGCACCAACTTGAGAGCAAAGTGCGTAGGTAGAACCAGCATTCCAAACTGGATACCATGCACGGCCCATACCTTCTCCAGTGGACCTTGGTCTGTAAACATTTACAGCACCACCGCAGGCAACCAAAACAGCATTTGCTTTAATGATGTAAACCTTATTTTCCCTTGTAGAAAAACCAACAGCACCAGCAATCCTGTTTGGCTCTTTTGCATCAAGTAACAATTTAACAATAAAAAGTCTCTCAATGTACCTATCTTCACCAAGGGCATTCTTGGCTGCTTCAGCAACGATTACCTTATAGGACTCACCATTGATCATGATCTGCCAACGACCAGAACGTACAGGCTGAGCACCATTTCTTACTGCCAATCCCTCTGCTTTTGCCTTTGCACCATCCAACCTCTTTCCATCCTTCATTACCCAAAGGGGAAGTCCCCATTCCTCAAATAGATGGACTGAATTGTCAACGTGACGACCAAGATCAAAAATAAGGTCTTCACGAACAATTCCCATAAGGTCGTTTCTTACCATTCTTACGTAATCATCGGGCTCATTTTCACCAAGATAGGTGTTAATAGCAGAAAGACCAGGAGCAACAGCACCAGACCTCTCCATTGCTGCCTTATCTACTAAAAGTACTTTAACCCCATACTTATCTGCCCAACGCACAGCCTCATAAGCTGCACCACAAGCCCCCATACCACCACCAACGATCAATGCGTCGGTCTCTAACTCTACTACCTCAGGTTCGGCTAGAGGTATACCTTTAGGTTCATCTTTGATTGGTAGTTGTGGCATATTTCTACTCCTTTTTTATCAGTTTAGTTTTTATAGTTTTTTACCTGACCCAAAAACAAAATCTATTACCCAATCTTCCATGTCTTAGTGAGATCAGCTTCTTGAACCTCATATTTTTTATTTAAAACTTCCTTTGGAACTTTCAATTCAGTTTCATTGAAATATAAATTATTCTCCAGATCTCCAGCCTCTGGTTTCCCTTCATAAGGCTTAATTGAGCCTTCAGGAGTAGTTCTGATTGGGAATTTGAATCTCTTTACCTCTCCATTTCTAAACTGAATAGTCCACATGATATCCTCAGCACTCCTGAGAGGAATACTGGTGCCGCCAAGAGGAGCAAAGTCAGCATATGGCCTTGCTGTAATTGCACCTTGTGGACAAATTTTAATGCAGGAATAACATTCCCAGCACTGATCAGGTTCCTGATTGTAAGCCTTCATTTCTTTTTCATCCAAGATCATTAAGTCATTTGGACAAATGTACATACATGCAGTCTTTTCTCCACCTTTGCAACCGTCGCATTTTTCTGGGTTAACGTAGGTTGGCATACTCATACCTCCTGTTTTTAATT
>JAMOOT010000225.1 GCA_027065215.1 Candidatus Omnitrophota bacterium
GGTCAAATAAGGCCTTCCAGAAAGGTCCACTACCACACGAGACAGGGCCTCATCCATCGGTACATAGGCAACCCCCACTCGCCTTATGCCTACCTTATCTCCCAGTGCCTCGGATAACGCCTGCCCCAAAACTATTCCCAGATCCTCATTGAGATGATGGATATCTATCTCCACATCCCCTTTTGCCTTTACCTCCCCTGACATCCGAGCGAACTTGAACATCAACTCCAACATATGGGCCAAAAACGGGATCTCAACCTCCACCTCAATCGGCCCTTCACCAATACTTATCTCACAAACTATATCAGTCTCTTTTGTCTTTCTCTCCACCCTTGCAGATCTCATCTTCGCCCTCCTCTAATAAACTATACAAAAATGTCAAAAACCTCTCTATATCGTCATAAAACATCTCCTTCACCCTGTCCCACTTATGAATCAATACACCAAGTCTTTCTCCGTCTATACTAACATCGTAAGCGCTACGAAAAAAGTGTCTAAAGCCCATTATATCCATCAGTGCCTCATAAACCTCCTGCCTTATTACCTTGGGACGAATTCCTTTAACATCTAACCGCATCTTGGACAAAAGACTCTTATGCCACCTCTCCTTTTCTATTTGGTTTCCAAACTGGCTGGCGATATTCAAAAACATATACTCAACAGCACCATACATACGGGCAAAGAAAAAACTTGCTTCCACCAAATAGGCATATTCCCGCTTTTTTAAGTATTCTTCGTAAGATCGCATTACTGATTCAAAATTCTTTTTCACAAATTTCAAGGCGTATTCAATCTCACTGATCAGATTCAATATCTCGGTCTTTCGCTTCATAGATCACCTCATACTTCCCTTCTTTAACGACCCTATCCCAAAATGGTAGATCCTTTGTATAATGGAAGTCAAGATCCATACCTAAATAATCGGCCAATTTACCATAAACATTAAAGTACTTCTCCCCTAACTCCCCTTCTATTGCTATGTCTACATCTGAATCCGCAAAGATCTGACCAGAGACCAATGACCCATATAGGTAGGCCCTCTCAATAGGATAATCCTGCCAGTTAAACTGGCGCAACTCCTGCTTTATCTGCTCCACAAAGGCCAAAGATACCTTCTGCTTCTCCTCTTCCACTCTTTCAAGATAACGAATAACCTGTCTGATGTCAAAGTTAATAGCATCAGAACAAAAATGGGGGAAGGTCCCGCCTTCCCCCATCTGCTTCTGCTTCTCCCTCTCTTTATCCTTCATTACCTCTTACTCTTCTTGGTCTTCTTCCCCTTCTGTGCCTTTTTAGTTCCTTTTACTGCCTTATTCCTCACTGCTGCCTGAGCCGCTGCAAGGCGGGCAATCGGAACCCTAAACGGCGAACAACTCACATAAGTAAGGCCTATCCGATGGCAGAAGTCAATTGTATCCGGATCACCACCGTGCTCACCACAAATGCCCAATTTTAGATCCGGACTGACCTTTCTACCTCCTTCTACTGCTATCTGCATCATCTTCCCAATACCTGCCTGATCCAGACTTACAAATGGGTCCTTCTCATAGATGCCCTTCTCAATGTATTCC
>JAMOOT010000226.1 GCA_027065215.1 Candidatus Omnitrophota bacterium
AGATAAGTCCTGGGGCAGAATTAAGACCATCGGTTTACACTGATGCAGAGTTAATAGTTTCCCGTATGTTAGAACGGGCTAAGGCAGAATCCTCTATTAAAGAGGCAATTTTTAGGTTTGTAAATTACTACTCTGAGGCATTATCCGTCTACCGCTCTTGGGATCCTCTTTTCTATGCCCAGAGGATGTTCCCGACTTATCTTGTGAAGCAATCACATTATGCTAAACCGTTATGCGTTAACTCACAATCCCACTTTAATTTGGCCACCATAAGGAGGGTCTTGGCCCAAAGAGACAGATTTTTATCTGTTTGTCAGGAATTGGGCGTGAAACCAATAAAGAATGTAATGGCCCTATTGGATTCTTTTACCTCTCGTAGCCTTTTTGTCCCTAAGGATATCGTTAGCTCTTACCTTTCTTCCGACTATTTGAGGCGAGAACAGTTTCCAAAGATTATAAAAGGTGGAGCAAAATTGGGGGGGAGAGAGATTTCGATTCTTCTATCTGCTTGGCAGGATTTAATAGAAGAATTTTACAATATGGAATTAGAGTTTAGTCGGTCTTTTGCTTGGCCGTTTTTGCATATTTATTCGTCTATATTTCAAGAGTTAGATAGGTTTCAGCATGAGAACGACATAGCCTACCTATCTTTACTTCAACTCTATATATCCAAATTAGATCCTGTGCTCGTGGCAGAAAAATCAACCGCCAGGTATGGGAGGTATAAGTATTTTCTTATTGATGAGTTTCAGGATACCAGTCTTTCCCAATGGAAGGCCCTTTATCCTATACTGGAGGAAGCCCTGAGTTCTGGGGGTATGTTATTGTGTGTGGGAGATCCAAAGCAGACGATATATCGGTGGAGAGGAAGTGAACCGGATATGTTTAGTAAGTTGGCCAGTTCATTTGCTACTCAGCACCATCAGTTTGTGCTTTTGGATAATTGGAGGAGTGCTCCGGAGATAGTATATTTCAACAATCGCTTATTCTCCAGATTTCCTGAGTTGGCGATGAAGCAAGATTTAGACATCGATCGCGTAGATGAAGAAATCTGGCAAGAAATAAAGAGAAACTATAGTCCGGTTCAAGCTATGCAAAGACCTCAAAAGGAGTATTCTGGGGATGTGGAGGTAATTCCAGTGGAGGTAGAGGATGTTCAAAATACTGAAGAGTTAAAAGAACGGGTATTATCTGCCCTGATAGATCATATAGAGCAAGGAGTTGAGGAGGATCGCTGTATTTTGGTTCGTCGGCGTAGCGAGGCAAGGGATATAATAACTACCTTGGCCCGTCGGGGTATATCTGCCGTCTCTGATGAATCGTTGTCGTTGGTCTGTCATCCTGTGATAATGGCCATAGTTTCTCTTCTTCGTTACCTTGCATTTCCTGAAGAGGCAATGTATTTACGCCTGTTTTTTCTATCTGAGTTTTGGGCTCGGTATAGTGGTAAGGGAAGAGATTTTTGGGAAATGGAACTGCGGCTAAAGAAAGATGACCAGTTAATAAAATATGTCAAAGACTTGTTTCAAGGGATCAGGGCAAGTAGTCTTTTCCTTATGATATCCAACCT
>JAMOOT010000227.1 GCA_027065215.1 Candidatus Omnitrophota bacterium
CTTGGCTTTCAGATAAGGATGGATTCTTGTTTTTGGATGATGGATTTGTCTCGTGGCTACTATATCTGCTCTCGCTTAAGGCTAAGAGAGAAGGGGATAGGATGTTGGCTTGGAATCTACTTAGGAGATCGGCCTTGATGGCAAAAGGAGAATCATACTTTCAGATGATGTTGTTGTTACAGGCCAGTAAATGGGTAGAGAAGTACGCTGATTGGGTGGAGTTCTCCAGCTTGTTTTTTGGAGATCTCCACTGGTCAGAGATACTAATCCAATCTCTAAATGAGTTTTTTGGAGAATGGAATCGGATATCAAAACTACCTTCATCTAAGGAAAAGAAAAGACAGTTGAAGATGATAGAAGGAAAATACCGTTCTCTATTTTTTGTCCTTTCTTCTCTTATAACGATGAGTAGGCAGGTCCGAGGCTGGCTTGCTTCAGAAATAAAACCCTACCGTAGTCCTGGAGTCAGGCCTGTAGATAGGATATTGGCTCGAATTGAATCATTGAATAGAGAAGAGCAGATGGCAAGAGGCAAGTTGAAGGGCGTTATATCTGCCTTTCTAAGATTGCAATACTGTGCTGGAAAGACAAGGGGAGTAATTATTCCAGAGATAAAGGAATTTTTGGATATCGCAGGGATTTCTTATCTTAAGGCCTTAAGGCATATTCCTGCCTTTTCTGAAGATTGGCTCGATATTTGGGCCGATGCCAATCCTGTTGACTCTGAAGGAATAAGACTCAGGTTTTTCTCTGATAAGAAGTTGGTTAGGGAGATGGTAATACCTATGCAATTCCCGTTGCAACTACTTGCGTTGGGCTCATCCCGATTAAGGCATGCTAAGAGGCTGGTGGACAGGATCGAATTAACTTATTCTACGGAGGTAGGACAGGGTCTTGATGTTGCTTGGGTAAGGCGTTTCCTAAAAGGTTTTTCGGAATATCTAAGGCCTTGGCAATGGATGATGAGAAGTAGGGTAGACGTAGTTTGTTCTTCCCATCTACAGAGATTTTTAGGGGCAAAGAAGAAAAAAAGGATAATGAAAGGACGGGGGAGAAGATTGGATATTTTGAATAAGTTGATAAAATTAGGCTGGCTCCCTTTGTTTAATTTGAGGTTTGCTTGTCTATTTACTATTCCTCTCAGGGATCTTAAGCCGATTCGTTTTGTTAGTCACGATGAGAGGATAAAAAGAATGTCCAGACCATTCGGGAGCAAGAAGGTTGTGCTCCGGATTAATGCCCGCACCAATGAGGCCTATATCATTGTGCCAGTGAAGAAGAGGACTTCGGTTGGTGAAAGATATTCTAAAGGCGTTTTAAGGATTTTAATCGATCCCCACTGGAGGGTTGGAGGGCATTCGATTGTTGAACTGATGAGAAAAGACAAAGGTGAGTTCAGATTGGAGGAGAAAGATCCATTTTCCGGTTGTGTAGAATGCGTCTTGAAGTATAAGCATAGGTCCGTTATAGGGGTAAAGATTTTGTTCGTGGATAAGAGGATTAAGGTCTCTTTATTTGATCCGTTAGAGCCAAAATATAAGGGAATCCGATTAGTGAAG
>JAMOOT010000228.1 GCA_027065215.1 Candidatus Omnitrophota bacterium
TAAGAGAGGCTGCTATAGAAGAAGGTATGCGGACGATGCGTGAGGATGCGCTTATGAAGGCCGCTGAAGGATTGACCAGTATAGAAGAGGTCTTTAGGGTTACTGCACAGTGATGTACTATGGCTAAGAAGAACAGATTTATAGATTCGCGTGTCTTAGAGATTTTGGAGAGGCGTTTTGGCTCTGGTTTGGTAGATGAAGTAAAGAGTTTGCAAGGAGACGAAGACTTGTTTTCGGTCATAGTAAATAAGACTCCCCTTCAAAAAGTTACTTTAATGGAATTAATATCCGATGAATTGCAAATACCATGGATAGATATCAACAAGATAAGGTTAGAAAAAATAAATACGGATATACTTTCATTGACCACGATGTTTGAAAAACACGTAATTCCAATCGGATTTATGGGAAATACAGTATCATTAGTAATGGATGATGTATTGGATGTCTTAGTAAAAGATGAATTGGCAGCAATGACAGGCTATGAAATCGTTCCAGTTCTGGCGTTTCCACCCGATATTGATGAATTCCTTTCTCAGTTTCGTGCCTCGGGTGATGATATGGATTTTTCTATTGATGATATAGAGGCTGTAATAGATACAACGGAGGATTTGGTAAATGCAACCCAAGTAATAGATGGAAGCGAGCAGGCTCCGATAGTGAAGTTAGTCAATTTGATGATTAGAGAAGGCTTGAATCAAAGGGCCAGTGATATTCACATAGAACCAATGGAGGACTGTATAAAACTGCGATATAGGATAGATGGCGCATTGCATGAGATATTAACTGTCCCTAAACAGCGTCAGCCTGCAATCTTGACTCGTCTTAAGATAATGTCTGGTATGGATATTACTGAATGGAGGGTTCCTCAGGATGGTAGGTTTAGATTGCGTCATAAGGATAAACTGATAGATTTTCGAGTTTCTTCTCTGCCCACTGTCTTTGGGGAAAAGTTTGTATTGCGTGTTTTGGATAAGAGTAATCTTCAGGTGGGATTAGATAAGCTCGGGTTTCTCCCTCAGCCATTAGAGGAATTTAAAAAGGCGGTCAAGCATCCTTATGGATTAATATTGGTTACTGGTCCAACTGGGAGTGGAAAGTCAACGACATTGTATTCTGTGCTGCAGGAGTTGAACAAACCAGAAGTGCATATTATAACTGTTGAGGACCCGGTGGAATACCAGGTAGAAGGGCTTACGCAAATACAGATAAATCACGAAATAGGGCTTACTTTTGCTTCTGCCCTTAGGGCAATATTACGTCAGAGTCCAGACATAGTTTTGGTGGGAGAGATTCGGGATTCTGAGACAGCGGACATAGCGGTAAAGGCATCACTTACTGGGCATTTGGTCTTGAGTACGTTGCATACCAATGATGCCGCTGGCGCGATAACCCGATTGATAGATATGGGGGTTGAACCCTTCTTAGTTGCATCTTCTTTGGTTTTGACCTCTGCGCAGAGATTATGCCGAAGGATATGCCCGCATTGCAAACAGGAAGTAGAGATACCTCCTGAGGCCTTTGAGAAAGAGGGTTTTGAATATCCCGAAGGGG
>JAMOOT010000229.1 GCA_027065215.1 Candidatus Omnitrophota bacterium
TAGTATATTAACCAATCTGGCAGTGAAAAGGCTTACAGGAAATATGTGCCATAGAGCAGAGATTCCCCAGAAGAGAAGAGGTGGTTTATCAAAATAAGGTTGAAAATTGAGGGTAAGAAGAATTGGGTTGTGACGAGAGAACAACTCCCATGCAACCGAGAGATAGCGAGTTTCATCTATAGGAAAGGCTGGAAGAATAGCACCTAATGTAGTGTAAAGTAGGAAAATAGGGAAAAATTCAAGTAACATTTTTTTCTCCAGAACAGAGATTTTCTTTATAGATGAAGTAGATGTTACGCAGGTAGATAAAAAGCCCTGCACTCTGTCCTAAGATAAATACTGGATCCTTGCGATAGATAGAGTAAATCAAGAGCAGACACGAGCCAGCCACACTAAAGTACCAGAATGCAGTTGGGATAACACTTTTTCGGTGTCGTTCACTGTATATCCATTGAATTATAAAGCGCATACTGAACATTATCTGTCCTAAAAAACCAATAGAGAGAAATAGGAGATGGTTTGTCATATTTCCTCCTTCTTTCGTTCGGGTATGTAGCGGTGTTTAAGGTATAACATCCCTGCAATATCTATAATTCCCACGATAGCCCGTGCGATCGTAGTGTAGTGACCTTTGCCGCTTTTTCTGGGACGGTGGTTTACCTCTATTTGTTTTACCTTTTTCCCCAGCATCTGGAACATAAAGGGAAGGAACCTGTGCATGTGATTAATACAAGGTAGGGAGAGAAAGTCTTTTTTGTAAAAGGCCTTCAGGCCACATCCTGAATCTCGAATGCCATCTTTGAGAAGGAGATTCCGGACCAAATTGGCTACCCGGCTGGAGATTCGTTTAACTATGTTATCCGATCGTTTTTTTCTCCACCCCACCACCATAGAAAGACTTTTATCCTTAACAAGTTCTTCCACCAGTTTTGGAATCTCACTTGGGGGGTTTTGGCCATCACCGTCCAAGGTTACTACAATAGGATACCTTGCCACCTCTACTCCGCTATACACCCCAGCACTTTGTCCAAGACGAGACTTGTGTCTGTAGACCCGCAGGTTTGGATACCTTTTTTTGATCTCCTGAAGGACTGTTATAGAATCATCCGTTGAATGGTCGTCTATTACTATAATCTCATAACCTCTGGTCCACGGAGATAGATTTTCATCTATTTCCTGAATCAAACCCGGCAAATTCTCTGCTTCGTTATGAGCAGGGATAACTACACTAATATATAAATTATCATATATATATGTATCCATTATTTACTTCTTGTTTGTTTACCGTTGAGAATCTAAACAGATTATAACATTGGATAATTATATAGCAAGCCTCTTGAGGGGTAAGAGAATATTGTCTGTTTTCTTAGAAAATAACATACATTTTTAAATTTTTTAAAAACAAGTTGACATTTTGGCCTGTATTGTATATCCTTTGAATGAATTAACCCTGTTAGAAGATGAGGGAAAAGTTTAGTGAAAAGGTAAAATAAAGGAGGTCTTCTGATGAAGAGGTTAGTGTCTTTATTGGTAGCGGTGG
>JAMOOT010000230.1 GCA_027065215.1 Candidatus Omnitrophota bacterium
TCATAAATCGGAATTTTCCCCCTTCGTAAAGATTGAATCTTTTTTTCATCTTTATCTAATGCAAGCACCTCGTGCCCGAGATAAGCAAAGCAGATGCCAGAGACCAGACCTACATACCCCGTTCCAATTATTGAAATTTTCATACTTCCTCCTTTTTTGTAAAATTTTTTCGCTTTCTTATTTTAACAAATAAGGAAGCGTCTTTATTACAAAAAATGTCTATCTTAGAATATGAATCAGGACGCTTTTTGTATTTTTTTCACAAAAACCACTATCCACCGTTTATGCCGATATGGCCATCGGGCAATTATATTTACCTCCGTATTTTTCAGATTAGGGACAGGGGCTTTCCCTGTCCAGATAACAGGGCTTTGGGGATGTTCTGTAAGCCATTTTTTACATGCATTTTCTTGGGTTATCACCTTTATAGGCCCTTTTACTCGACACAAGAAATTAAATTCCCCTTGATATTTGCCGTACACTGCAACTTTCTTATTCTTCCTAATAATCTTGCATATAGTCTCTTTTTTATCTTGAAGGCTATAGCGAGTTATCACGGGAGAGAAAATAAATACCAACAGAAGCAGTAAAGGAATGGAGAGAATAGATATCTTCTTCAAATGCGAAGGAGATAACTTCGTTTTATGCCAGTACATAAGCATCACTATCAAAGGCAATTCTGGGAGAAGATACTGGGGTTGTCGTGTTGGGGAAAGTAGGAAAAAAAGGATAGGGAATATTATATATCCATAGATAGGAATAAGTTGCTTCTCTCTTAAGGAAGTGTAGAGACCTCGTAGGCAAGAGGGAATTAGACTATGAGGAAGCAAAAAGGCCCAGAAGGTGATGATAAGATATACAACCGAATTGCAATGGGCGTATGGATGCGTAACTCTGCCAATAGTTTGATGGGTTAATACGTGAAACATATCTTTACCTGCATAATGGGAGGCCAAGAACAACCAAGTTCCAGAGATAAGAGAGGAGAAGAGGACGGCTAACAATATCTTGCCTAAGGCCTTGAATTTCTCTCTATCTAATTTGTATAGATTAAGTAGGATGGGATAGGGTAAAACATGTAAAAAATATACTGGCCCTTTAGTAAGGAGTCCGGCAGAGAATACAACAGTGAGCAGAGAGACTGGAGGGGGCATTTTGTTGTTTTGGTGAGAGTTAATTATGTATATAGCCAGCACTGTCCATAGGACCAATAGCATATCAGTCATCGTTAGGATACTGAAAGCGAGATAACCTAAGGTAAGGCCTGCCAGATAGGCCAGAGAAAGGGCCTTTCTTTGCTCCGCGCCCATCTCAATTGCCAGACGATATAAGAGATAAAGAATTATTGTAGAAGATAGTATATTAACCAATCTGGCAGTGAAAAGGCTTACAGGAAATATGTGCCATAGAGCAGAGATTCCCCAGAAGAGAAGAGGTGGTTTATCAAAATAAGGTTGAAAATTGAGGGTAAGAAGAATTGGATTGTGGCGGGAGAACAACTCCCATGCAACCGAGAGATAGCGAGTTTCATCT
>JAMOOT010000231.1 GCA_027065215.1 Candidatus Omnitrophota bacterium
AAGATCCAGCCTCTCTGCGAAAACAAGCGGTGTAGGCAGTGTAATAGATCGGCAGGTCCTCTTCCGAAAGGACCTCGTCTCGATGAAGATTGGTAACCGGCACCTCTGCTGTCGGCACTAAAAATAAGTCATCGTCCTTTAAGCGATACATATCCTCTTCAAGGTTTGGCAATTGCCCAGTGCCAAACATAGAATCCCGATTAACCAAAAAAGGAGGGAAAACCTCTTTATACCCATGCTTTTGGGTATGGAGATCCAGCATAAAGGTGAATAACGCCCTCTCTAACTTGGCGCCCAATCCAATAAATAAAGGGAAATTAGATCCTGTTATCTTCGCTGCTCTGGGGAAGTCCAATACCCCTAATCTCTCTCCTATCTCCCAATGAGGAAGGACTTCAAAATCTCTTTCCTTCACCTCTCCCCAATATTTAACTACAACATTCTTCTCTGCCCCTCCCACTGGAACCAAATCGTGGGCAAGATTAGGAATTCGAATGAGGATATCATACAGATCTCTCTCCTTTTGGGAAAGCAATGCCTCCAACCCTTTGACCTTCTGGGAAATCTCCTCTGCCTCTTTCAACAGGTCTTCTACATCTTGCCCCTGAGACCTCAATCGCCCAATCTTCTTTGAAACCTCATTCCGAAGAGAACGCAGATTATCCAACTCTGTCTGCAATCCCCGTCTTTCTTGATCTATTGCTGTAAACCGATCCCAATCTATCTTATAACCCTTTTCAGTGACCTTTCGCCTTACTAAATCCAGATTTGCCCGAATAAACCGAAGATCTAACATAACTAACACCTCCTAAAAATTTCTCTACCACCACCCACTTCCAAATTATAACACTCCCCCTCCATTAATCCAATTTCCTCCACTTAGAAAACGCGATTCACACTTCCAAGCAGTATTAAGGGTCGTCACATTATACATTAGAACCTCTTTGGCAAGGAGATGGCAAACGAATTATCCATCTCTTAATGCTATCTTCTTTACATCTCAACTAATTATCACATCTCAACAACGCGACTGTGTAATCAGGGCTAATTCTATCCTCGATTTTCTCCAGGACCATCCTTACATCCCCCGCAAAAATAGATCATCCAACCTCTTCTCAGGCAAAAAGATTATCGTAGGCCTTCCATGGGGGCAACTTAAGGGATGAGAGCAAGACAACAAATCCTTCTGCAACTGTTGTAACTGCTCTATCCCAAGGTTATCTCCCGCCATTATAGAAGAGCGGCAGGCCTTACGGGCCAGAAACTCCTTTACATCCGTGATGGTACCGAGTCTCAATTCTTCACTTCCCAATAATTCCTTCACCGCATCCCTTGGCATTCTAACTAATACGGGATGAGAATGGATAGCAATCTTATCTTCTGCCCATAATGAGGTATGAAATCCCATTTTCTCCAATTCTTCCTTCATCTTCTCCCAAACCATCATCTCTTCTACCGAAAGTCTGACCACTTCAGGAGAAAGTAATTCCTGGATATCCATTCTCCCTGACCGATACCCCTTTAATAACCTC
>JAMOOT010000232.1 GCA_027065215.1 Candidatus Omnitrophota bacterium
AAATCAGGAATATGTGCAAAGCCTAAAAAAGGCCCATGACTTGAAGGCAAAAGAATTTCTCCGCACATACCTTCAACGGGCCAAAAATCTTATAAATGCAGTGCAGGAACGAGAAGAAAACCTCTACCAGTTAGTCGAGTTTCTGGCTCAACATCAAAGAGAATTTGTAGAAAGTGGTCCAGCCCACTTGAAACCATTAACTATGAAAAGGGCTGCAAAATATATTGGGGTCTCTGAATCTACAATCAGTAGATTAGCAAATCAAAAGTATATACAACTACCATGGGGATGTGTACAACTAAAGCAATTTTTCCTAAATCCCCTTTCATATACCAATGACCTGCCTCGACAAGCCATTCTCGAGGAGATAAAAGAGATCCTGTCTGCCAATCCTAAATTGTCCGATGCGAAAATAAGAGAAAAATTACTCGATCGGGGCATACAGATCTCACGCCGAACGGTCAACAAATACCGTCACCTGCTAAATACAAGATAAATATCCGTCAAATGTGATAGAATATAATCTTATGGACTGTAATGAAGTCAAACAATTATCAAAGGAATACTTTTCTGGGGCATGCCCTGATTCAATAAAAGTTGAATTAGAGAAGCACCTATCAGAATGTGTTAATTGTTCTACTTATTACAGTAAATTTAAGAAACACATACTCCCTTTTCTGGGGACAATAGTTTACCCATCTCAAAAGACCAGCACTCTTCATTACGAGAGAAAAAGATCAACCATAAAAAGGAAAAAACACAGGTTTGACTGGAAGCGAATAATACCCAATATTCTTACGGCTATATCTCTTCTTATAATAGTAATAATGCTGGCAATAATACAACGAAAACTTGTTGGAAAATGAGTAGAGAATACAAATATATATTCGGCCCAGTTATGTCCAGAAGATTGGGTAGGTCCTTAGGGATTGACCTGACCCCGTTTAAGACATGTTCTCTTAACTGCATTTATTGTGAATGCGGTCCTACAACAAATCTTACTTTGAAGCGTCAAGAATTCTATCCTGTCCAAGAGATTATAGATGAGTTAAAAGATTTTCTATCATCTAAACCGGAATTGGATATAATCACATTTTCCGGATCCGGAGAACCAACACTGCACTCAGGCATTGGGGAAATAATCAACTGGATAAAAGAAAACACTTCATATCCTGTTTGCGTGCTCACTAATGGTACGCTCTTGTATCGGAACGATGTCCAAAACGACCTCCTACAGGCCGATATCGTTATACCGTCCTTAGATGCAGCAAAAAGAGAGAGATTTCTAAAAATAAATCGCCCTCATCCTGACTTGATATTGGATAAGATAATAAAAGGTATATCAGAATTCAGATTAAAGTTTCCCGGCGAATTGGCATTAGAGATATTTCTCCTCCCCAATATCAATGACCAAAGAGACAATATCGAAAAACTAATCGAAGCAATAAAGGCCATATCTCCTGACAAGGTCCAACTAAATTCAATGGATAGGCCTGGGGCCATTCCAGATCTCAAGCCAGAACCTTACGAG
>JAMOOT010000233.1 GCA_027065215.1 Candidatus Omnitrophota bacterium
AGTCTTACCTCAAGGAAGGAGCTTGGCTTTTTGGTTTTCTTCTTCCCCTTCAACAACTTCACCGCCTGTCCGATAAAGCTGGGCGAAGTCTTTTGAGGCAGGACAGGTGTCCCTGTTGGGACTAATCCTGTCTGTGCTTTGGCCTTTGGGGTTGAGAAGAAACTTTTGATCTTGCGAATGGCATCTTGAAATAAACTATGTTTGCGTGGTTGTGGTTGTAATTGTGGCTGTTGTTCAGAAGGAGGTAACAATCGAGGGAACTGATAACTTAACGCAAGAGTAAGCAAATCAAAAGGTGCAGGTATATCACGGGCATAATACCTATCAGCAAGACCCAACAAATCTCCTTGCGTTACAATATCTCCATTCTCCGTCAAGCCGAAATTAGTTATTGGTATGCCTAATTTTTGCGCTGCCTTAACGGCTTCCTGCAACCTTTCCTCTGCTGGCTTCTTATATACCCACTTTATCGCTAACCTTCCATTCTCATCAGTCACAGTCACAGGGACGAGGTTATACTGTTGCCTTAATCTGTTCAGGGCCTGTTGTGTTAAATAGTTCTGCCATCCTGAGTATAAGCCTTGCCCGAGTGCTGAGGAGATAACATCAAAGTTCCCTTGTGCTTCAGGGAGTGATATTGTGTTGCCGATTACGTATGCCATCGTTATCCTCCTTATATTCCAGCGTAAAGATTTTGCAGATTATAAGGCGAAGACGATAATAAACCTGTGCCACCTAAACTACCTGCACTACTTGTTGCTTTACCCAAAGACCCACCTAATGCTCCACCTAACATCCCACCTATTGGTCCTCCAAGGGCATAACCTGCCGCAGCTGCTAATGGCCCAGCAAACTTGCTAAATAGGCTTTGGCTACCCGGTCTTACTATATTCTGTATGCTTATCGGCTCGCCCTGTATCATTCCAAGACCAAGATTAAGCCAAGACTGTGGCCATTGCATATTCTCAAACATCCATTGCCTATACATCTCATCAAGCCGTGCCTGTGCTAACCTGCGTTGCAACTCACCTATATCCTGCAATACGGAAGCCCTACGTAACGGCAACATTTCTTCATACTGCCCAATGGATGTGGCGTATGGCAATACGGCTAATCTGTTTTGCCTTTCCTGCTGAGCGAGGTTCCCTAATATCCTGTTCAGTTCATTCGTAGTTTGCGTCGTTGCCTCTTGTTGCAACCGTGCTCGTGCTCCTGTCCAATACCTACCTCCACCTGCCGAGAAGTCAGATATCTTATCTAACGATTTCTGTAAATTATACAAGGCAGCGTCCCGCATTGCCTTATAAAACAAGGACGTGGTAGGATCATATTGATTAGTCAGCGTTTTAGTAACCTCACCTTTGGCAAGCGAATACGTTGGTGACAATCCACTTTGCCTTGCCCATTGCCTTGCCTTGGTGAAATATTCCTTCTCATCAGGTGTGAAATCAGCAATCCTCTGATAAGGATACTTTGGAGCAGGAGACCCAATATACCCAAGAAGGGTATTGGCAACCTTCTGTCTTACC
>JAMOOT010000234.1 GCA_027065215.1 Candidatus Omnitrophota bacterium
TAATCTTGCCATGTTATGCGGAAATGTCGGAATTGAGGGAGGGGGAGTAAATCCTCTAAGAGGCCAGAACAATGTTCAAGGGGCCTGTGATATGGGAGGTCTTCCCAATGTTTACTCTGGATATCAAAGAGTAGATGATCCTCAGGTAAGAGAGAAGATGGCAAAGGCATGGGGCGTAAATTCACTTCCTGAAAAGGTTGGGCTCACTGTCACAGAGATGATGGAGCTGGCACATAAAGGAGAACTAAAAGCACTTTACATAATGGGAGAAAATCCTGCTGTTTCAGATCCTGACCTAAATCATGTAAAAGAGGCCCTTGAAAAATTGGATTTTCTTGTGGTCCAGGATATATTCCTGACAGAGACCGCTCAATTTGCTGATGTTGTTCTTCCCTCCCTTTCCTTTGCTGAAAAAGAAGGAACCTTTACCAACACAGAAAGAAGGGTTCAAAGAGTAAGAAAAGCCGTATCTCCACCTGGAGAGGCAAAAGAAGACTGGAAAATATTATGCGAAATCTCCATGCGCATGGGATATCCAATGAACTATGGAAGTGCAAAAGACATCATGAGAGAGATAGCCAGTGTAACGCCGTCTTACTCTGGGATAAGTTATGAAAGAATAGAAAAAGAAGGCATACATTGGCCTTGCCCATCATCTGATCATCCAGGAACCCCGATTCTTCATGTAGAAAAGTTTGCTTCAGGCAAAGGGGTATTTCATGCTATTGAATATATGCCACCTGCAGAACTACCAGACAAAGAATATCCATTCTTCCTCACCACAGGTAGAATCCTGTATCAGTACCATACAAGAACAATGACCATGAGAACCCCGCTTAATGAAGTAAGCCCGGATTGTTTTGTAGAAATCTCCAGACAAGACGCACATAAACTTGGAATAAAGGAAGGTGACATTATAAAGGTGGCATCCAGAAGAGGAGAAATAAAAGCAAAGGCTATTATTACTGATACAGTGGATAAGGGCACGATATTTATTCCATTTCACTATGCCAATGCAGCAGCAAATGTGTTGACAAACAAGGCGCTTGATCCAGTGGCAAAGATTCCAGAATACAAGGTATGTGCGGTGAGGATAGAAAAGGTACAGGAGGTTTAAAATGACGCATGAGGAACTTTATCAGCTCAATCCAGATTTGACCCCAGAGGTAATGAAACAGATAGACAAGGTCATAGAAAAAAATATCCACAGGCCGGGCTGTCTTATCCCTGTGCTTACCAGATGCCAAGAAATACTTGGTTACATTCCTGTGGAACTGCAGGAATACCTGAGCGAAAAACTAAACATACCTGGAAGTAATATCTATGGAGTTGTAAGCTTTTATTCCTTCTTTTCCATGATTCCTAAGGGGAGACACACTATAAAAATTTGTGAGGGAACTGCTTGTTATGTCCAGGGAAGTTATAGAATACGAGACTTTATATGCAATGAATATGGGCTTGAACCAGGTGGTACTACAGAAGACAGGAGATTTTCCCTTCAAGTGGTCAGATGTCTTGGTGCA
>JAMOOT010000235.1 GCA_027065215.1 Candidatus Omnitrophota bacterium
AGAGGTTTGCTTCAATACCTTGGATTTTTGCCTTTCCATGGTTTTCATATGTTACTACCTGATTTACATAATCTGATTTTGTCACGATTTTATCTTTAAAATGGGTGTAAAAATATCCCAAAGATGCATCTAGATATTCAAAAGAACCATCTATTCCACCTTCTGCTGTCCAGCTTCTCTCGGGATCGAGGTGTGAATTGCCTCTATAGTGTGTACCCCACACATAATAATCTGATGCCAGTTCTTTTGCACTTGGCATCCTATAGCCCTGGGCATAGTTTGCCCTGATTTTGATATTATCATTAATAAGATATGTCGCTCCTATTGTTGGACATATATGTATCTTGTCTTTATCATGTCCTTCGCCTTTTTCTACTTCTACCTTGAATTTGTCATATCTAGCACCTCCAGAGATGACAAATCTATTATCAAAGAGTTTGATTTTTCCCAGAATAAATCCAGCTGGATTTTTATATTTGGTTTCTCTGGGTTGATAGGGGTTTGATTCAATTCTGTAATAGACCCAGTCAAAACCACCTGTTATTACAAAATATTCCATATCTAAGGTAAGCTGCCCTTGAGCTCCTCTATGGGTTGTCTCTCTTGTTGAGGGAATCCCATCATCCCATCCATCAGGATTACTTGTAAGTGGATCTACCCATCTATCTCTATCTTTTCCCTGAAAGTATCTAAATTTCCAAAATAGAGGAAGTGAAGGGAGGGTGCCCTCATAGATGAAGTCTGCTGAACTAAGGGATTTATCTGAATAATCATCTAAATCATTTTGACTGAGATAAGAAGGGTTGCCTGCTCTATCCACATCAAATTTGGTATAGATTACACCAATCCTATTACCAGGTAAGAACTCATAACCAATGTTAAATGAGTAATTCTCGTTTTTATCATAACCTGTATTTTTGTACTTTGTGTTATCTGCTGTATCATAGTCGTCCATTTTCCCTCGGCTATAAGAAAATGAGTAGTCAAATTTATTTATTTTACCAGAAGAGCCTATGGTCCCGTCCTGATAATTGAAGCTACCAAGTGTTCCTTCCAAAAAAGCATGAGGTTTTCCTCTTCCCCTTTTTGTGATTACATTTATAACTCCACCGATACCAGCTGAACCATATTGAACTGCTCCAGGACCTCTGATTATTTCTATTCTTTCAATATTTTTTGTTAAGATTTTGGCCACATTTCCAGTTCCTGCACGTCTACCATCCAAAAGGATAAGCACATGGCCAAGGAGGTCGTTTCCATGGGTTTCTGTTCTAAAGCCACGAATTCCAACAGATGTTGAAGTTCCAGGATATTGTCTAATAGTGCCTATTCCTTTTTCTGAAAGGAGTTCTCCTAAATCCCTTGCTGAGGAGGCTTCTATCTCTTCTGGTCCAATTACCTGGATGTTCATTGGTGTTTCTTTTACAGATTCTTTGTACCTGCTTGCAGTAACCACAATGGTCTCCAATGATGTTTGGTTTTCATATGCAAAGGTATCTTGAGAAACAAGATAGGC
>JAMOOT010000236.1 GCA_027065215.1 Candidatus Omnitrophota bacterium
AAGTAAACCCTAAAGGAAGGATAGATCTACCAGTTGCGGATGTCATCTTTTTGGCCGTTATCGTCTTTGCCATTTGGGCCAAAGGAATAAAGATCGTATTTATATTGGTTATGTTTTCCAGGATATATATATTGATAGGGGTTTCCCCAAGGGTCAATAAACCTCTTTTTATCATCTAACTGGTCTTCTTTGAATTCCATATAGGGCCCAAACCAATCCGGATTATCATCTGGCCCATTTAACACTTTAACTACATTAGCGATATCTCCTTCAGGATATGTCCCAATATCTTGTTGATACTGCTCTAAACCTGATTCAAGTGCAGCAATTTCCGCTTTTGCCCTGGTAATAGTGGCCCTCCGCCTTGCCGATTGATTGGCCGTCATTATAAGACTGGCCAATATGCTAATAATAGCAATTACTACCAATAATTCGATTAGAGTAAATCCCCGTTTCATAACTCCTCCCTTAACCGTTTCAATAATGGCAAAATCGTCTTTACTGAACGAATTGGCATAAGATGTATCCCCTGACAGACTTCTTTTATCTGTCCAATTATCTCCCAAGATATATCCAATCCACAGGCGATCTTATCTCGGGCGTCAGAAATCCGCTCTATCAAACTATCTGGCACATCTATTCCCGGAATATTTTCATTCATAAACTTTGCCATTTTCTCTGACCGTAAAGGAATAATCCCCGCTATTATAGGAACGGAGATATCCTTCCGAAGCAATGAAACAAATTCCCTAAATTTATCCGGTTCATATACAGCCTGGGTCTGAAAAAATCTCGCTCCAGATTTAACCTTAGCAAGGCTCTTTTGCATCTCTAACTTCCAATCTCGACTGCCCGGATTCATCGCTGCACCTACACATAGGGATGTATGATTAGAGACCCAATCAATAAACGAAACCGGGTCAAAGTCATAGACAACCTTTGCATTAGGGTGATCTCCTATATGGGCAGGGTCTCCACCAAGGACTAAAATATTCCTTACTCCAAGGCTCTCTATCCCATATATATCCCCCTTTAAGGCCAGAGCATTCCTATCTCGGCAGGTATATTGAACTATCGGATTCACTCCCCATCGAACAGCCCATAATCCCGCTGACCAGGGGCTCATTCGTAGATTTGCACCCGGCATATCCGTGACATTTACTGCATCTACATACTCTTTGACTACAGAGACCTCCTCTTTAAATTCTTCAATATCTGCATTACTTGGAGGGTTTACCTCAACAGTAACAACAAACCCCTTTTTACCAACCAATTCATCTATAGGACTAACGCCCTCTAACATTCAATCTCTCCTTTACTAAAAGATACAAATTCTCCATAAGTATAGCGGTAGTTACTGGACCAACACCACCTGGGACAGGGGTAATCAACTTAGCCTTATCCTTTGCAGTATCAAACTCCACATCCCCCACCATCCTATTACCCACAAAATTTATTCCTACATCAACAACTACGGTTCCTTCCTTTATCCACTCTCCCTTTATCAATCCAGCCTTACCAACTGCACTCACCAAAATCTCGGCCTGAGATACATATCTAAGCAAATCGCCTCTCTCAGAGGTAGGCAAATGGCAAACCGATACAGTAGCGCCCCTCTGCAGAAACATAATCGCTAAGGGCCGACCTACCACGGCCCCTTCACCTACTATCACAACTCGGGCACCTTTGATATTGACACCTAACTCATCAAGTATTCGTAATACAGCCCGAGCAGTTGGAGGGAAGATTGTCCCCTCCTGATGGAAAAACATACCAAATACATTCCCAGGGCTTACCCCTTCTACATCTTTCTCTTGGGGCAGTAGACGTAAGGCATTAAATACATCCACACCTTCAGGAAACGGTGTATGGAGAATAATACCATCTACAGAAGGATCCCTTACTGCCATCTGAACAGCATCTTCCAAATCTTTCTGATATGGCCCTACCTGGCGATGGCGGTACTCTATCCCTAACCGAGCCGCCAATGATTGTTGAGAACGTATATAAGCCCTGGAATCGGGATTAATCCCCGATTCAATCCCAAGCAAGACCACAGGCCGTCCTAACTCTTGCATTAGAGCGTCAAACCTGTTCAACAGAGAAGAAACAATACTTTCAGCTATTGCTTTTCCCTTTATTACATTCCCTTCAACCATTATGTGAAACCCTTTAGATTATGTAAAATACTTATCAATATACCAACGAATTGTCTCTGTCAACCCTGCCTTAAAGTTGGTTTTAGGCTGCCAACCAATATCACGCCTGATTTTACTAATATCCAAGGCATAACGCAAATCATGACCAGGCCTATCTGGAACAAAGGTTATCAATTCTTTATAACTCCCATCTTTCATAGGTCTTATACCATCGAGTAACTCGCAGATTATGCCTGCCAATTCTATATTTTTTCGTTCATTCTCTCCCCCAATATTGTAGGTTTGGCCTGCTTCAGCGTTAAAAAAGACCATAGCGATAGCCTCACAGTGGTCCCTAACATACAACCAATCACGGACGTTCTCTCCTTTTCCGTAGATAGGAATAGGTCTTTTCGACAAAGCAGTTCTTATCACTGTGGGGATAAACTTTTCAGGATGCTGACGAGGTCCGTAATTGTTGGAACAATTAGTAATAACCACATTCATCCCATAAGTCTGATGATAACTACGAACTAACATATCACTGCCAGCCTTTGATGCACTGTAAGGAGAATTTGGTGCATAAGGGCTCTCCTCAGAAAATTTCCCTTCCCAGCTCAACGTGCCATAGACTTCATCTGTAGAGATGTGATGAAACCGACATTTTTCATATCCAGGACGCACAGTGAACGGCCCTTCCATCCAATAGCGATAGGCCACATCCAAAACAGTATAGGTCCCCAATACATTTGTCCGCACAAAAACACCAGGATTCTCTATCGAGTTATCAACATGAGATTCAGCAGCAAAATGAAAGACTGCCCTGATATCATATTTGCGAAAGATATCCTCCACCAAGTCCCTATCGCATATATCCCCTTTTATAAATTTATGATTAGGATGGTCCAATGCCCAATCAAGATTTTCCAACTTCCCGGCATATGTAAGGCAATCCAGATTTATTATTTGCCAATCCAGAAAGTTTTCAAGCCAATACAGTATAAAATTACTTCCGATAAACCCTGCTCCACCTGTAACCAAAACTGACTTCATCTCTTACTAATCTCTTCCTTTTTTATCTTGTTATTACGAGAAAACACAAACTCCTCCAAGAAGGAACGGTATTCTCGCATCAAAATCAAAAGTTGTCTTCTTACCTTCACCCAATACTTAACCCGCTCGCTGTAAGACATATCTTCATCCCACTCCTCATAAGATAACCTCTTTAATATCACTGGCATAGTATTGTCAAAATTCTCAAGGGAATCCCAAAGATTCTCCGGATCAATTGGAGTACGCTTAAACAGGGACATCGGAAACGAAGGCAACATCTCAGACAACCTCATTATAAGCAAACTCAATCTCTGTTCCCACTCCTTCAACCCCCTTATTTGGCTCTTGATATCTGATTCGAATTGGGGCCATTCCACATCACGCTCCAATGCCCAATCTATATATCGAGAAAAATCAATTTGTATATTCTCTTTCAACAGCATTGAATTGGATCTATTCCAGGCATATAAATATGCCATCCGAGAAACTCGAGCAATCACTTCATCAGTATAGTTATCTGTGAGAGGTAAATAGCGATACATCCCACTCGGTAACCGTCTATCAAAAACCTCTACACATAATCCTCTACTCAAAAAATCTCGTTTAGAAACTCTTTCATCATTAAAATCTCCATTGCTAATGGCATCCCAATGAAACCTAAAGACATCAAAAACTTGATCTGGAGTTAGGTGTTGAAGACAATACTTTCTGGAACAAGACAATAAGGTACACGGAGCACAAGGGACATCCTTCCTGACTGACAAGTGTATACCCTCAAACCCCGGGCCCTTATTTCTGGGGCCACAAATCACCATTGTTGGGATACCTAAAGAACCCGACAGGTATATCAGCCCATTATGAACTGAAACAAAGGCCTTTGACCTGGCCAATAAAAATGCAATTCTATTTATATCTTGGGTATTGACTATAAAAACTCCCTCCTGCTTAAGCCAATTTGTTTCTATCACCTCCGAAGAATAATTGATTATCACAATATTTATGTGATACACTCGGCGAATAAATTCTATAAATTCCCTCCAATATTCCATTGGCCACCTGCGAGTCTCAATCTCAGAAGAAGGGCAAACTGCAACAAACGACTCTTTAACAAAGGGATAGAGTTCCACATCTGAACTCTGTTTTATAAAAACACCTTTATTCTCCTTATCACAAAGCAAGCCCAATGCCAAAGATAACATCTCTCTTTTTTCCATTATATTCTCGTTACACAACAGCCCATCTGATATATTCGGGTAAATCACCTCTATAGCATATTGCATCCAACGATTCCCAACGATAACTGGCGCTCCTTCCTCATCCATTAATAAACCGAAGGCTCGATTCCCACCCACAAGTCTTGCCAGAAGGGCACATACTGGCTTGCCAGAGAGATTACAAACCCAACCAACACCTTGGCGACAATTAGCAATCCAGTTGGCCATATCCTCCTGTGCCTTATCCCATATATCTTTTTTCCACTTTTCAAGAGGTATAGTAATTATTCGATCCACATTTGGATTGCCCTTGAATACCTGTATTCCAATCCTATCAGTAAAGACCCAGATAACCGCACGGGGATTTCTTTCTTTTATCAAAGATAGAACAGGAGCAAAACAGATGTCTTCACCCGGCTCTCCAGCAATAAAAAAAGAGTAGTGAGTAGTGCGAGGAACAGGCATAGGCAGATAATAAGCATTTTTCCACTCCGGCAACGGCTTGGCTGAAAATACCGTATACCCCAAAAGATTTAAATCACTTTTTAACATATCGCCTTAAAAAACCCTCCATAGACTTTATTCTAATTAACACCCTTCTTATAACAAATTCGTAATCTCGCAAGTTCTGTTTAACCATATAATTCCAAGGATAAACTAATTCCCGTTCCACATTGGTCAAAACACTATCTAAGGAATAGGCCACCTCTGCAGTCAAGACACCCCCTTTTCTAATCAATATACCAATCTTTTCTCTAACAGGCAACAATAACCCTTTAAGTGTCATTAATCTCTCAAGCACAGATGCTACTAAAGGAGAGAGACTATCAACATCAATACGATGAAATTGATAAAAATAATCCTCAAACCCAGCAAACCCTTCCAAACTAAGCCCTTCTTCCACCATAAGAGCATATAACCATGCCCATCTGATTAGATTGCGAAAAACCTGAGAAGTACTATCATAAGGCACATCCCACACAGAATGCAGATCATAAAACAAACTAAGGTCCTGCTCCCAACTATATCCTGCCACCAATCTGCGATCCAACTCCCCCTTGCCCATTAACCAGCCCAATGCAGATTTTACCATATCAGGCGTAAGAGATTCCATACACACCATACTCTCACAATGAGATAGAAAACAAGGTGAACAATCCACCGGATACCTGATCGCCAAAAATTTTCCTTTGGCCTCCGGTCCGACATTATTTGGACCGCAAAGCACCAATACCGGTCTTCCCAATGCCGCAGCTGCGTGTATCATACCTGTATCATTAGAAATCACGGCCACAGCCCCTGGCAGATACCCTATCGCCTGGGATAAAGTGGTCTTACCGGATAGATTTATTGATAAAGGATGAAACCCCTCAATCCTATCCCGACCTAAAATAAGAGGCCTCAACCCATAGGTATCTACTACAATCTTAGATAATTCCTTCCAGTATTCTAAAGGCCAACGCCGAGTAGGAGCATTTGCATCTGGCACAAACACAATATAATCTTCTGAGATACCCCTTTCTGGGCGAATCCAAGATATTTTCGGCTCTTCCACCTCAGTAATACCAAGACACAAAGAAAACATAGTCGATCTTCCTGCCATAATCCAATTAGCGATATAAGTATCTTGAAACCGAACATAAAAGACCCTGTGAAGTAAATCGTGAAATATAGTTCCTCGAACTAATAATGAGCCATTATCTTCAAGTAAACCATAAACTGGAAGCCCTGCGTTATCAAACGCCGACAGGAGTTTAGCCGAACGATTCGTAGAGTGCAAATTAATTACTGCAATATCATCAGCAGAAAGGTCATTACTACAATCCTCAAAATTCACCTCATCCACAAAAATTTTATCAACTATACCATCAGGGAAAAATTCTTTAGCAAGAGGATCTGTCAACAAATAAAGTTCTACATTCGGAAAACGTCTCTTTATTGCCGAAAAACTACTTGTTAAACAAACCAAATCTCCTATGCCCCCAAAGAGAATCACTAAAAGTCGTTTAAGGGAAGATAGTTCCTTCAAAGGCTGATAATCAAAGCGTAGATTAAGATGAGGCATCTTTTTCTCCTGATTTTCCTACTTTACTACAGAAAAGAAGGCATCCCAATTCAACACTTAGATCTACATTGGAGACCCAAATACAATTAGGGGCACTCAACCTAACTGGGGCAAAGTTTAAAATTCCCTTTATCCCACTTCTTACCACTATGTCACAGACCTCCTGGGCTGCTCTGGCAGGAACTGCTATTATAGCGACATCTGGTTTCAATCGCCTACATGCCTTCGATATATTTCTGATGTGATAGACCTCAACCCCAGAAATTACACTTCCCACCTTAGCCTCATCTATATCAAACCCGGCTACGATCGATATATTGATATTTCGGAACCCATCATAGCCCATCAGCGCCATTCCTAACCGTCCCACCCCTATCAGTACTGCTCCTGCAGGCTGAGACAATCCCAATCTCTCTTCCAAATTCTTAACCAGATTATCCAGATCATAGCCTACCCCAGGTTTACCAAACTCGCCAAGATAAGACAAATCCTTTCGAATCTGGTCAGGAGATACCCCTAACATATCCGAAAGAAAAAAGGAAGAAACCACCTTTTCTCCTTCATCTCTAAGATGCTTAATGTCGCGATAGTACCTCACCAAACGACGAATCGATTCTGCAGGCAAACATGCTTTCTCAGAACATACCCTTTTAGGCATTGGCCACCCCATAAGAGAGGATTATTGCCTGGGCAATCTCTTTCATAGGCCGACAGGTATCCATGCTTTTCTTATGGATAAGACGATATGCTGCCTCTTCTTCGAGATTTAACTCTTTCATTAAAATGCCCTTTGCCCTTTCTATAAGTTTGCGGCTTTCTAAAGCCTCCCTTGCATCTCGACTATCTTGCTCTAACCGAGCATTTTCAATCGCTATCGCTGCCTGATTAGATATCACTTGAAGCCAGGACACCTCTTCCGAAGAAAAGACCCTATCTCCCTTTCCATAAACATTTATAACCCCAATTGCCCTATTTCTAACCACCATAGGCACTGAAACCAAGGCCTTTAGTCCCTGCTTACGTGCAATATCGGCCATCTTAAATTCCGGATGTTCTAAGATATTTTCTATTACCACCGGCCTCTTCTCTAAGAAAACCCTTCCAGTAATCCCTTCTCCAACTCTTATTCCCGGCTTTTTTCTGTATTCTTCATCCAGACTCTGTGTAGCCTTTATCTCCAAAACTCCCCTTTTTTCATTTAACAACATAATCGAACATATGGGAGAATACATCACCTTAGCAATCACTTCAACAATCAAAGATAGAATATCGTCCAACGAATGGGAGGAAATCACAGTCTTACTGATTCTAAAAATGCTCTCTAAATGCAATGTCTTTTCTCTCATCTCCTCATAAAGCCAAGCACTTTGTACTAAACCACTCACCAACTGAGAAATGGTCATTAAAGACTGAATAGTGGCCTTGCTGTATCTTTTCTTTGCCCTATGCTGAAAATTTATTACTCCGACCAGTTTATCTCTTAAAATTATAGGTATTCCCACAAATGCCTCATAACGATCCTCGGGCAGAGAATTGAACATCTTAAATCTAGGATCTTGAAATGCCTTCTCGGGAATTATAACCGGCTCTTTCTTTTCTGCCACCCATCCGGTAATGCCCTCTCCAATCTTTAATTTTATCTTGCGCAATATCTTAGGGTGCGGGTTTGAAGAAGCCACTAAGACTAATTCACTATTCTTACG
>JAMOOT010000237.1 GCA_027065215.1 Candidatus Omnitrophota bacterium
GGAGAGTGAAGCGAGGGCAGTTGGGGAGATGGAGATAAAGAGGATTGAATAATTTTGAATTGAGGTATTGAAAATTTGTGGGTGGAGATAAGATTTACATTGAAGGTTAGGTTTTGAGATATTTATTAGGGGATAAGATGTTGATGTTAATTTGAAGCAAACTAATGGAACGATGTCCATGCCAATCTCTTGCGGGAATGAAAGATGCATTGACAAAAAAAAGAGTTTTTGGTAGGCTATTAGTGGTTGCGAAGGTGGTGTCCTTTATAACGCCCCAGATAATCTGAATCACGGCCTGGAAAGGGGGTGAGGAAAGAAGTAAAGGCTTGGAGATTATCTGGATGGGTGTAGGGATAAAAAGGGTCTTAGGTGGTTGGGCCTAAGATTTTAAAAATAGAGGAGGATAATTATGCGTAGATATGTAATATTAGCGCTTACTGCATTGGTAGTCCTGTGGGCAGCAGGTGCCTATGCAGAGGTGCAGAATGTCAAGGTTTCTGGTAAGGTTGAGGTAAAGGGCGTCTATAGGGATGGTTATGTGGTTCAGGGTGTAAAACCCGATAATGCAGGTTACGATGATAAGGTCGCAGACGAAAAAGGTGCTGGTGATTACTTTATCACCACTGCTGAATTGAAGGTTGCGGCTGACCTGACCGACAATGTGAGCGCTACTGTGGTTATGAGAGATGAGAGAGAGTTCGGGGGTAGCGGACATCCTTATAGTAGTGATGAGGATGAGGATGAGGATGATGTAAGAGATTCTGATGGTGTTGATTCTCTTTCTGTGGCTGCTGCCTATGTTGATCTTAAAGAATTCCTCTATGCGCCTCTTTCAGTCAGGGCTGGTTTTTGGACATATAAATTAGGTTCCAAACTCATCTTGGGTGATGGTACTCCTAATAGCGACCTTGTTTATTCAGACCTCAGCAAGAAGAAATCCTTCGATGGTATCTTGGCAACTTATTCACTGGAAGGTGGCTCTGTCCTTGAGAATGCCTCTCTGTCGGTAGGATACTTCAAACCCAGGGGAATAGATGATGACAGGGAAGGCGACATCTATGTGGTGGATAGTAACTTTGACTTCAAAAACGCTGCAGTGGAGTTGTACTACGTGTACGATGGAACTGGGGTAGATGTAGGTCCGAGTGATTCTGATGATGGTGATAACAACGACGATTCTCGAAACTACGTCGGTGCTCGTGTCAGTGGGACCATCATAGAAGGGTTGACCGGTGCCGTAGAGGGCGCCTATCTCTTTGGCGATTATGGCCAGAAGGATTACGATGCATGGGCATTGGATGCATCTTTGTCCTATACGTTTAATACTAACAACGATACAATCAATAATGCGGTGGTCGGTGCTGCGGTGATCTATCGTAGTGGTGACAAGGATATAGACAACTATGGTAATGTCACCAATGAGGATGGCACCAATAAGGGTGATTACGAGGCATGGTATGCACCTTACGAGGATCAGGTCATCGGCGAGATCGCG
>JAMOOT010000238.1 GCA_027065215.1 Candidatus Omnitrophota bacterium
CCAGATGTAATGGAAGTAACAGGCCCATTACAAAATGGAGATATCCTGCTCTTTCAATATGGCAAGTCTCCGTCGCATCTAGGTATTTTCTGGGGAAAAAACATCTATCACTCTGTTACAAATAGATATGTCCTTGTTTCCCCTCTTAAAGACCCAAATCTAAAAAAACGGCTAGTTACTATATTTCGTTGTATGGAGGAAGTGAAGTGAGCACAGGTGGAATAATTGGTACAATAGCTGGTGGTGCACTTGGCTTTGTAATTGGTGGCCCAGTGGGAGTAGTGGTGGGAGCCGGGTTGGGTCTAGGAGCCGGGATGGTTATAGACCCTATTGAACCAGATATTGCCAAACCAGAGCCAGCACAGCTCTCAGTACCAACTGCTGTGGAAGGCGCACCTATCCCCGATGTGCTTGGGATTTCACAACTAAGTGGCAATTTTATCTGGTATTGTTGTCCTAAAAGTAAAGCAATTAAGGAAGAGGGAGGGAAAGGAGGTGGAGGAGATGTCGTTGTTGGATATAAATATTATCTCTCTTTTGCTATTGGACTATGTAGAGGGCCTGTAGATACCCTTTATTGTATCTACGATGGCGATGAACTACTCTGGGAAGGACCTTTGTCCCTTTCTGATGCAACAAATGGTCAGGTGACCATTTCCATTGAAAACAGAGGAGTAATTAATTTTTATTTTGGCACACAAAACCAAACACCTAATAGCTTTATGGGTGAAAAAACAGGATATTTTATACCATATAATGGTTTATGTTATGCTGTTTTTGAAGATTTTATGATAGGGCAGTATAACCGTGTTGGAAACTTGCAGTTTGTGATAAAGAAAAGGCCTGAATATAGCTTTAGCACATTAAAGAACATTGGAGATTACAATTATAATCCAGCACATGCCATATATCATCTTTTAGTCACAGACGCAGGACTGCCTCCTGATAAAATAGATGAACAATCATTTGCTGATGCTGCAAATACATTATCACAGGAAAATCTTGGCATAAGCATCCTAATGAAGGAGGAAAAACCTCTTATACGCTATATTGAAACCATCTGTCAGCACATAAGGGCATGTCTGTATGTCAATGCAGAAGGAAAAATTGCCATCAGACTTTATAGAAAAGATGTACCAGTGGAAGATATGGTAGTGATTAGTGAAGACGATATTTTAGAAGAAATTGGTCTTGAGAGACAAAATATGATTGAAGCAAAAAATGAGGTTCAGATACAAACAAACACCATAATAGAAGAATGAAAAAGATAGAATTAAATTTTAACCACCGTTTATATAGCGAACTTCAGATCAGATATAATCGGATCTTAGAGATACATGGCTATCCAGGTGGTATATTGCCTCCCCTCAGACCACCTTCTCCACCCCCTCCAGGAGGATCTGCAAAACCGAATTTGGCAGATCCTGGGTTTGTGATTGAATATATAAAAAAATCTAAGGTGGTTTGTCCTCCTGCAGAGGATACTGTATTTG
>JAMOOT010000239.1 GCA_027065215.1 Candidatus Omnitrophota bacterium
CATCATGATGACATAATATATACACATTCCCCCTTCCATCTACCCTCATGGTGGGGTAGGTATTATCATATTCATATATCACCGGATTTATTCTCGCATCCCAAACACCCCCTCCATCACCACTGTCCTCTCCAACCTTACAGTCAAATACAAAGTTAATCCTACCATCTCCCATGGGATCATTTATCCTCATAAGGGCTACTCTTTCCTCATCTCTATTTCTTGTGGAACGCTCGTAATACACTAAATCATATAAATTATTCATCTCATCTATATCAAGATCAAGCACTCCACCATAATCACCAAAATCAAGAGATATATCACTCAATCTCTTCCCTTCAAGATCCTTTAAATAATCATAATCATAATGATCATACATGGCAGTAAGCCTTTTAACAAATCCATCAGGAGTTATCACAAATATTCCGGTTCTACAACTGTTATTATAATAAGAGTGCCCACCTGATAAAAAGATGTTCCCTTGACCATCCACTGCAAAGGAATGCAGAGAATAAGAGGAAAGACCAACACTCCCCACTTCATTTATAAATGCCATTATCGGATTTTCATGAAAACTATTAATTTCCCTTACACCTAAAATCCCCACATTCTCATACTTCACATTGGGATCCAAATTACATATTATGGAATATATCTTCCCACCATCTATCTTCATTAACCTCTCCCATTTGTAGTCCGCAAAATACACAACTCCATCCCTCACACAAAAAGGATACCTGTAATCCATCCTGTAATCATTCACACTCTGACTCCCATCAAATTGAACCCCATAGGGACCCGGTACATCCCCCTGACAATCATCATCTACATGATTTAACGACGTCAACCTCTCAAGGGATCCACCCTCCAACTTCGCTATCTTCTCTCCACCCCTCTCCACTATCACACTATTCTCTCCATTTACCCTGTACAACTTAAATTTATTTAAAAAATCTATCTCCCAGCCCTTCCCATATCTACCTCCACCATCTGAAACATATACATCCCCATCATAATTACATATACCCTCCTGCCCCGGATAATATGTCCCCTCCCAGTAATGTCTCGGACACGCAAAACAATTCGCAAACCAGTGGGGACCTGCCTTATATACATTTCTTATCTCTCCACTAAAATGATAGTACCCCTCTCCAAAATCCCCCTTTAAAAACCTAACCAATAAATGGGGTTTCTCCTCTTCCGGATTGCATATCACACTATATCCCCTATCTCCAACTTTCCCCCTAACCTCTATATAATCCGGCCTTATCGTCTCACTGTTATCCTCCCAGAAACCCACATAGAAAAAGGGCCTCACCCTCATACTGTCATAATTTATACTTAAATTAAACTCTCTCCCCAATACCCTATACCCCACAAGATCATACCTCACGCTCAAATCCCCTGTACTCAACCTCACCTTCGAGTTCCCACTATCACTCCCATCATCACAGGGATCATCATCTGGATTGTCCGGACTACCGCCCCC
>JAMOOT010000240.1 GCA_027065215.1 Candidatus Omnitrophota bacterium
ATAACAAAGGAGGATATACGCAAAGATGTAGGGTTGCCTTCTATCATAGATTTGGAGAAGATGGATAAAGGGCCTGGTTATTGCCCAATAGGTTTGGGTAAGGATTTAACGCGATTATGGAAAGGAGGGGAGCAGAAACGTCTAAGAGGAAAAAAATTGCAGAAAGAAGATGAGAATGGTTCGGGCTTAAATGGAGGCAAAGGGAAATTTGGGATGTCGAAGATGCTCTCTAATTTACTAATAATTACTCCTGTACTGCTATCTTTTGCCTTGTTACCGTCGATCAGTTTTGCTGGAAGCATAGGTGATGTGGTAGGTAACGGTACTGGGATGTGGATTATGATAGGTATGACATGTGTCTTAGGAGGAGGGGGCTATTGGCTGGGAAATAGTAGAAAAGACAAAGGTGATGGCTTGGAGATGATAGAATTGCCAGATTTGGAGTTGTCGAAGTTATTTGATGTGTCTGTGGATTATGGGTTACTGGAGCAGGAGGAAGTGGATAGGATTTTGAATGAGATAGAGGAAGTGCATAGAGATGATCCTGCAGCACAGATGTGGGCTAAGGTATATTGGATATGTAAACATCAGCAGTTTATGCCAGTGTTGGATGTGCTTGGATTTGAGGGGAAAAAACGTAAGAATATTGAGAGAAAGATGAAGAAGATTGCAGGGTTGTATGAGGAAAAATATGTCAAGGAAGGGAGAGGGATTTCGCTTAAAGGCAAAAATGTAATAGGATCTAATATAAAGCCTGGAGGGATAGACCTGCGGACAGTGGTTCTGACCCCGGTGAATTATGGAGGAGTTGGGATAGGAGTATAGAGGATCTGGTGTAAGTATAGTGATTGAATAGATGATAGTAGGGATGTTTTTGGCTAAATTGAAAGGGTTATAATTGGATTATATAAAAGATTGTATTTAGATTTAGTAATGTTGTTGAAATAAGGAGGTATTGTCGTGAAGAAGTTAGTAGCATTATTGGTAGCAATGGTGTTTGGGTTTAATTCTATATTTGGTTTTGCTGGTCCGATGGGGATGTCGATGAGTAATGTATTGATAGGAGGGGGACTGAATTCTACTTTACCATTGCCAGTGGCAAAGGGGCTTGAGGTGGTGGATGGGAAGATGGTATTTGCATGGGATAAGGATGAGGAGGTAGTTGGGAAAGATGAGTTTTTAAAGGCGTTTTTTACTGCATTGCAGTTGAAGGATAGGCATTTCTGGGTGGATATGGGTATGTTGAAGTCGGTCTATGAGGTGCTGGATCCGGCGTTGGTTGGGACAGTGATAGGGAGGGTGTTTATAGAATCGGATATAGAGTTGAAGAAGAGGGCGATGGAGATGTTAAGTGATGTTGAGATAGAGGGAGAGGATTTAGGTATGTTTCGGTTGTGGATAGTGCCGGATAAGGCGGAGGTGTTGGAGAGAAGAGATGGGATGGGAGTGGAGATAAAGGATTTGAGGTTGAAGGTGA
>JAMOOT010000241.1 GCA_027065215.1 Candidatus Omnitrophota bacterium
TTCTTTATAGGTTCCACGCCCAATTCCTGACAAACAGATAAAAACCTGTCTCTTTGGGCCAGAACCCTCCTTATGGTGGCCAAATTAAAGCGAGATTGTGAGTTAACGCATAACGGTTTAGCATAATGTGATTGCTTCACAAGATAAGTCGGGAACATCCTTTGGGCATAGAAAAGAGGATCCCAAGAGCGGTAGACGGATAATGCCTCAGAGTAGTAATTTACAAACCTAAAAATTGCCTCTTTAATAGAAGATTCTGCCTTAGCCCGTTCTAACATACGGGAAACTATTAACTCTGCATCAGTGTAAACCGATGGTCTTAATTCTGCCCCAGGACTTATCTTCAATTCAAAAGAAAAGGCAAGCCGCAATCTGTTCAGAAAACTATCAATGGTCTGCAAAGAAAATGAAGAGAAATCAAATAATACATCCTCCAAAACCCTCCTTGCCCTTTCTCTCACTTCAGTATGAGACAAAGACAAGGCCTCAGAAAATAATTCTAATTCTTTCGAATCACCGTCAAAAACAATCTTCATAAAGCGACAGAGAACCCTCTCCCGCATCTCTTCAGCGGCCTTATTGGTGAAGGTAATACCCAATATCTCGCTTGGATACGCCCCCCTTAGCAGTAGGGCCATATAAACACTGGTAAGGGTAAACGTCTTGCCTGCCCCCGCAGAGGCAATTATTGAAATAACCCCAGGAGACGGAGATGTAGCGACTTTGATTATGTCCTTTATCATAGTTTATGGTATTATCAGATTATGCCGTGGCTTATTAAGTCATTCATCTTACTAATCGAGTTGCTTAGTTTATCTATGCTTGGTTCATTCATTACCTCTCTATTATTCAAGTCATTTCCCAAACTTCATCCAGAATATGGCATAGTCCAAGCCACCCTCTTTGCATCTCTCTCACCAACCTGCCTGTGTAGCAGTTATCCAATGCTATTAACAATTAAAAATAATTGGATAAGATATTATACCGCTATATCTTCTTCCTTACTCAGCCCTTTTACTATCCTGTTTTCCTTCTCTTTACTTGGAAAGACCTATACGATACTACGCATACTCGTGTCGATAACTTTCGCCATCCTTTCTGCCATAGTCCTTAATTTTATCCATAAACCACAATCGCAAACCCAAATTAAGGACTTATCACCAACTAACATCTCAAACAATCTATTATCTGGTCAGCCACTGTTAAAAATTACCACATCCCTCTTTAAAGCCGCATTAAAACCCATTCTTCTATCTTGGTTAATATTCATCCTCATTCAACCTATCTTCTCCTCAGACAAGGTCGCAAAACTCGTCCTCTACCCTAACACACAGATCCTATCCCTACCCATAGCGATGTTGACAAAATTTTGTTTTGGGCAAGAGATAGTACTACTAAAAGCCCTCTCAGGACTCCCTATAAAGATGGGATTTAAACTGGGATTTTCTCTTGCCAGTACTGGATTCTGCATCTCT
>JAMOOT010000242.1 GCA_027065215.1 Candidatus Omnitrophota bacterium
TATGGGTGAGAGAAGAGACATCTATGCCGGGAGGTGCGGCAAATGTGGCACGAAATATAAGCTCTCTTGGCGGTAATGCCATTCTTTGTGGAGTAGTAGGAAAGGATCATTATGCGCGTCGGCTGCTTTCTTTGTTAAAAAAAGAGGGCGTGGATATCAGGGAAGTGATTACCAGTTCAAGTCGCCCCACCACAGTTAAGACCAGAATAGTGGCTCATAATCAACAGGTGGTTAGGATAGATAGGGAAGAAGTCTTGGATTTAAGTGATGCAGAGGAATCACAACTGTTAGATAATATCTTTGCTCGATTGGATGATGTCTCTGCAGTGATCATTGAGGATTACGGAAAGGGTGTGATCTCTCAGTCTTTTCTGTCCAAGTTGATTCCTGAGGTTCATCGCAGGGGGAAAATCGTTACTGTTGATCCTAAACGAGACCATTTTACTTTCTATAAAGGTGCCGATGTTATTACTCCCAATCGAAAGGAATTGAGTGAAGCAGTTGGTAGAAAATTAGTTTCTATGGAAGAGGTGGATGAGGCAGCAAGGCGACTTATGCGTAAATTGTCTCTTAAAGGATTATTAGTTACCTTGTCCGAAGAAGGTATGAAACTCTACACTCGAGGATCTGCAGTGCATATTCCCACTGCTGCAAGGGAGGTTTTCGATGTGTCAGGGGCAGGGGATACCGTAATTGCTACCTTTACGATGGCTCGTTGTATAGGGGCAGACCCTGTTGAGGCAGCGGTCCTTTCTAATGTGGCGGCTGGAGTGGTTGTAGGTAAGGTGGGGGTTGCAGTTTGTAGTGTAGAAGAGTTGGTGAGTCATTTTGGTGAAATATATGAGGAGGTGGCAGTATGAGGAAATTATTAGTATTTGTGTTGGCTTTGATAGGTGTGTTTTCGGCTATGGTTGGGCAAGGGCTTGCAAGTAAAGGGAAAATATTAATGGTCATAGCACCAGACAAATTTCGTGATGAGGAATTGTTTATACCGAAACGAATATTCGAAGAAAATGGATATGAGGTAGTGGTGGCTTCTCGAGAAAAAAGGCAGTGTGTAGGTATGTTGGGTGCGCGGGTTATTCCTGATATAACCATTGATGAAATCAGACCAGAAGACTATGTCGCAATGGTCTTAGTTGGAGGTGTGGGTGCCCAAACATATTTCGATGATAGGATGTTGCAAGAACTATCGCGTATGTTTTATGAACAGGAGAAGGTCGTTGCTGCTATATGTTTGGCTCCAGTCATATTGGCCAATGCCGGGCTTTTAGAAGGTAAGAGGGCAACAGTTTGGCATTCGGAATCAAGGACCATTTCTCGAAGAGGAGCCAGATATACTGGGGAACCTGTTAGCAAGGATGGAAGGGTGATTACTGGTGCGGGTCCCTTTGCTGCTGAGGAGTTTGCAAGGCAGATTTTGAGAGAGTTGGAGTTGCTCGACCAAAAAGGTAAATAATCATTTAATAGTGAGTGCATTAGGAGGGAGTTATGGACAGGTTTGATAAGGTAGATTATCTGGCGAAATTGATTCGGATTGAACTTACTGATCAAGAACGCGATTTATTCTCTAAGCAATTAGCGGATATATTGGAGTATGTGAACCAGCTAAGTGAAGTAGATATTGAAGGGGTTGAACCAATGTATCATGCAGTTGCATTGACCAATAGGTTTCGTGAGGATAAAGTTGGCCCATCTATGGATCAGGAAAAGGTATTAAAGAATGCGCCTAAGAAAAAGGATGGTTTTTTTGTAGTGCCTAAGGTAATAGAGGGGTAGGATATGAAAACGATAAGTGAGATAAAATACCAGATTAGTCAGGGGAAATCATGGACTGATTTACGAGATGAATACTTATCGCGGATTGAGGCATTGGATAGTAAGGTTAGGGCCTTCACTCCGGAGGGTGTCTACAAAGATGCGAAAGTGTATTCTGAGACAGGCGAACTATACGGTATCCCGATAGCAATAAAGGATAATATATGTGAAGAGGGAAGGTTGACCACTTGTTGTTCTCGCATTCTGGATGGATTCCTCCCACCATATGATGCTACTGTCGTGAAACGATTAAAACAGGCAGGTGCAATTATATTGGGTAAGACTAATATGGACGAATTTGCTTTTGGTTCCTCTTGTGAGACCTCCTGTTATTATCCTACTCACAATCCTTGGGATTTGGAAAGGGTTCCCGGCGGCTCAAGTGGAGGGTCTGCTGCAGCAGTGAGTGCTGGTATGGTGCCAGTGGCCCTTGGTTCAGATACAGGGGGCTCTATCCGCCAACCAGCAAGTTTGTGTGGTGTGGTAGGCCTGAAACCTACCTATGGAAGGGTATCTCGTTATGGCTTGATTGCATTTGCCTCAAGTTTGGACCAGATAGGTGTTTTTTCTCGTACCGTGGAGGACAGTGCCAGGGTGTTGAAGGTGATAGCAGGTTTTGATGATATGGATTCGACCTCTGCCCCTGTCGATGTAGATGATTACTTGGAATACCTTGATCGATCTTTAAAAGGGCTTAAGGTGGGTATTCCCAAGGAATATTTTGGCGAAGGTATTGATCCTGAGGTGAGGCATTTTGTAAATAATGTCAAGGTGGTTTTACAAGATTTAGGGGCGAGATGTGACCAAGTTAGTCTACCTCATACCAAATACTGTGTGGCGACTTATTATATAATCGCTACAGCTGAGGCCAGTTCTAATCTTGCACGATTTGATGGGGTTCAGTATGGACTGCGAGTTGAAGGCAGAGATTTGATAGATATGTATTTTAGGACCAGAGAGACAGGTTTTGGAGCAGAGGCTAAGAGAAGGATTATATTGGGCACCTATGTTCTTTCCTCTGGATATTACGATGCATACTATTTGCGTGCACAAAAAGTTAGAGCATTGATTAAAAAAGACTTTGATATAGTTTTTAGAGATTATGATGTAATAATGACACCTACCTCACCTACTCCTGCATTTCGATTGGGAGAGAAGTTGGATGATCCGCTTGCTATGTATCTATCGGATGTCTTTACGATCTCGGCCAATTTATCTGGATTGCCAGCGATTTCTGTGCCTTGTGGCCTTAGCTGCAAGAAATTGCCAATAGGTGTGCAGTTTATTGGTAAACCGTTTGATGAAAAGACTATATTCAAAGTTGCCTATGCTTATGAACAATCTACTCCGTGGCACCAAAAGGAACCAGTTGGTATAAGAGATTGCATAAAGCAAATTGACATAGAGAAAGACTAAAAGATGTTTTGGAAAGGGCCCTTGCAAATTTTTTATTGCATAATTCTGTAAACAGTTATATAAGTAAAAACAATTAATTAGGGTGTGGTGAGGCTAAAAAGTAGCAGAAGGAGGTCTTTAAGATGAACAGAAATCCGAAGTCCAATGATGCCTTGGGCACAGTGAATCGTGGGGATCCATGTGAATCTGGGTTGTGTACACTTTGTCTTTGTGATTGTAGGGGTAAGTGTGAGACTTGGCTTTCTTCCTTAAGAGGGAGAAAGATGCTTTATCCTCGAGCATATAGTTTTTCTACCTCTGGTAGTAGCAATATCAATCCTATTGGGGTAAGTTATAATTCTATAAGGATAGATGGCTATCTTTATGGAGCGAATAATTTGCCTAAGGGGCTGACCTCCTCCGAAGATCAGTGCATATTCCCCAACGTCAACACAGAAGGTGAGTTTGGAAATAAGATCAAAACAAAGTTTAGGCTCCCTATTATGACAGGTGCCTTGGGGTCCACATTTATTGCAGCGAAGTATTGGGAGTCTTTTGCAATAGGTGCAGCGTTGGCTGGATTCCCTATTGTGGTAGGGGAGAACGTGGTTGGAGTGGATCGTAAGGCTGTGATAGAAAACGGGAGAATTAAGAAGGCACCCGAGTTAGATAGACGAATTGATACATTTTTAAAATATTATGACGGCTATGGGTCCATCATTGTCCAGATGAATGTGGAAGATACACGTAATGGAGTGGCAGAATATATTATCGAGAAATATGGAGATAAGGTAATAATCGAATTGAAATGGGGACAAGGTGCTAAATGTATAGGTGGAGAGATTCAGGTGACAGACTTGGATTATGCTCTCTTCCTAAAGAAAAGAGGGTATATTGTGGATCCTGATCCTGAATTGCCTGAGGTGCAGGAAGCATTGAAAAGGGGTGCTATTAAGTCCATTGCCCGTCATAGTAGATTGGGGTATACCTCATTATCTACATGGCAGCAGGTAAGGGATGCCTTTATGAAGGAAGTAAGGAGATTGAGAAAATTAGGGTTTAAGAGGATTACGCTTAAGACAGGTTCTTATGGAATGGAAGCCTTAGCAATGGCTATAAAGTTTGCTTCAGAGGCAAATCTGGATCTGTTAACTATAGATGGTTCGGGTGGAGGGACAGGAATGTCCCCATGGAATATGATGCAGTCATGGGGTGTTCCTTCATTACTTTTGCATGCTAAGGCCTATGAGTATGCAAGCGTTCTTGCTAAGAATGGCAAAAAAGTTGTAGATATGGCCTTTGCAGGTGGATTGGCACGTGAGGATCATATATTTAAGGCATTGGCCTTGGGTGCGCCGTTTACGAAACTCGTATGTATGGGACGTGCTTTGATGATACCTGGATTTTTGGGCTCTAATATTGAGGGTGTTCTTTATCCAGAGCGCAAGGAAAAGGTCAATGGTAATTGGGACGAATTACCTAATTCTGTTACGGCCTTTGGTAAGACTCCAGAGGAAATCTTTGCCTGTTATTATGATGTAGAGAGGAAAGTTGGCAAGAGTGAGATGAAAAATATTCCTTTGGGAGCAATTGCTATTTATACCTTGGCTGATAAACTCAAGGCAGGACTGCAGCAACTTATGGCAGGGGCAAGGAAGTTCTCCTTAGAGGGTATCTCTCGCGATGATATATATGCGGCAAATCGGGAGACAGCAAGAGAGACCGGTTTATCGTTTATTACAGAGAAAGGGGATGAAATCGCAAAGCGAATTCTGAAATCATAATAAAGTTGCTACTGAGAAAGTCAAGAGATCATACCTGTTAAGGAGGAGTGTAGATATACACTCCTCCTTAATTTTAGTTAATATTGAATTGATATTTTTATACATTTGTGTCATTATATGACTCATTAATGTATTTTTATTAAAATTTTTTAATAATAATTGACAAAAGTTTTTGTTTTGTTATACTTTCAATGATAAAGCAAAAGTAAATGGTACGGAGGCAAGATGAATAAAAGGGTAAAACAAAACAGGATGAGAACAGTGAATAGTTGGCGACATAACACAAAAAGTAATAGAGGGGAGGTGGTAGGAAATTTTATCTATGTGCATAATAGGCAAGGGATTTTTACTTATCTCTTAAGTAAAGTGTGTCTACATAGGTGTTCTGGATTGTCAATAGGGATGGCAAAGGCTGTTAGTACCAGGGTTGTAAGGTTGGATAAGCCTTCTGAAGAAGGCAAGTGGTTTTGGGTGAGGTGGTTATTAACCAAAAAAAGGAGGTATGTGGTGAAAAGGAGTGTGTTGCTTACCTTAATAGCGAGTTTGCTTTTATCTGGAAGCGCAATGGCAACAACGACGACACAACGAAGCATATCATTAACAGTTAACGTTCCAAGTAGAGAACATTCTACGGCATCAGTAAGTAGTGTTGAGATATATAAAGTGTCATCTGATGGGAATGGGAACTGGCGTGCGGCTCAACGCGTGGATAGTATAGTGTATGATAGCAGCAATCTAATCTATGATGAAACAGAACCTGGTTATTTAGCAACCGCATATTATTATATAAATGTGAAACTTGATAATTATGAAGAAGGAAATTGGGGATTAACGGTTAAAGGAGATGGCCTCGATGGGATATCAGACTATATAGATGTTGTGATAACCTCTGTGGATCGGACCACTGAGAACGACAATGGTACACTGGCGTCTGAGAAATTTAGAGATGATTTTAAGAAGACCGGTCATCTATTTACTAAGGATAAGATTTCTGACGGATTCCTTCGTATTTATTGTTCCCCTAAAGTTAAAGGGTTGAATTATGATGGCAGTAACATCTCTGCTCAGGCTATTCCTGGAAGGTTGGAAGGTCAGAGTTTTACGGGAACCATTACCGTATCCTTGGTTGCAAACTAATATTTTGATCACATCAGTGTATTATAAATCTGGCCTGGGAGATCTTTCCCGGGTCAGATTTTTATATTTAATAGGCCTTTCCTGTTAGACATCTTGTATTCTAATATGTCTATTTTCAGATATGTTTTTAGGTTTAGATTTGATAAAATAAAATAGGGTAAAGGGAAGAAGAAAATTTTTACTAAGTAAGTTTATCCCAGGCAGTCCACTCTGGGTTGGTTACAAAAACTTGAGTTTCTTTGATTCAAGAAAGGGGTTTGTTGGTTTTGAAGGGAGTTGGTTTGTTTTTTTGAATAAAAAGGCGGATTGGTTGTTGGAGAATAGATTTGATAAGGAGGGCAGGTGCATACATTGTATCGTCTGATAGTTGTTTTTTTATGTCTTTGGGCGATATCTCATGTCTTGGTTTGGATAGTGAACCGCACGATTAAGGATCTTCGCCGAAGGCATATCCTACGTAAGACTATTGTTTATACTGCCCTTGTATTTTTCCTTCTTTCAGCGGGCAGGATGGTGCTTCATCGTTTGAATATCTCTTTAGTATTGGGGATTACCAGTGCAGGTGTTGCCCTTGCCTTACAAGAAGCAGTTTTGTGCGTTGCGGGTTGGTTGTTTATCTTGATAAAGAAGCCATTTGATTTAGGAGATAGGATAGAGATTAATGGAATAAAGGGGGATGTGATTGATATTCGGACTTTTCAAACTACACTTTTAGAAGTAGGAAATTGGGTCCAGGGAGAGCAGAGCACTGGTAGGATTGTACATATCCCCAATAGTTATGTGTTTAAACATCATTGTTATAACTATACGAGAGGGTTTGAGTTTATTTGGAATGAATTGTCGGTAATAGTTACTTTTGATTCAGATTGGAACAAAGCAAAGGAGATCTTGTTAGAGTTGGGCAATAGATGGGCCCAGGATAGGGAGTCTATCGTGGCTGAGAAGGTTAGGCGTATGGCGGATAATTATATGATTCATTTTAATAAGTTTACTCCAATTGTCTATACCTCTATCGTTGATAGTGGCGTAAAATTAACCTTGCGGTATATGATTGAAACCAAGCAAAGGCGTTCTACTTCGAGTAAGATATTTGAGGAATTTTTGAGCCGGATTGAGACAGAACCGAAAATTAATTTGGCTTATACCACTTATACAGTACATTTAAATACGGATAAATGATGAAACGAATACTTATTCTTTACATTTCCAATGTTTCAGGGCATCGGAGTGCAGCAAATGCGATAGAGAAAGCGATCCGTATGTTGTCTCCAACTGCGCCGATTTTGAGTATGAATTTTTTCCAATACGTTGCTCCTGTGACGGAAAAGATAGTCAATGCAATGTATATGGAGGTGGTTAAACGCGCTCCAATTGTGTGGCAAGTAATGTACGATAATCCCAGGGTTGTTAGATCCACCTCACGGGCTCGAAAGTTTGTCTATGCCCAGATAAGAAAGAAAGTGGATGCCCTTATATCTTCTTTTTCTCCGGATGTGGTTATTACTACACAGGCTTTCCCGTGCGAGATAGTATCTCGCTATAAACAAGAGACAGGTAATCGATTTAAGGTCTTTGGAGTCCTTACTGATTATGTGCCTCATTCGTTTTGGGTATCGGAGGCAGTAGATTATTACATAGTTCCGTCAGATGAGGTTAAGGATAAATTGGTCTCAAAAGGGGTGAATGAGGATAAAGTGCATGCCTTTGGCATACCTATTGATCCAGATTTTTGTTTCTCTAAAGACCCTGATCAAATTCGAGCAAGTTTAGGTATTCAGAATGGTAGTCCTTTGGTTTTGCTAATGAGGGGAGGATTAGGATTGGGGCCTCTCAAAGAAAGAATAAAGACATTGGATAAACTAAAAGATGATTTTCAAATAATGGTTATTTGTGGAAGTAATAAGAAAT
>JAMOOT010000243.1 GCA_027065215.1 Candidatus Omnitrophota bacterium
ACTTCTTCACACCTCACCTCCATTGTTATAAAATTCATCCAACAACAACCCAATCTCCGTATTTATTCTATTTCACTCCACTTACTTACCGATGTTTATTATGCCACACCTGTGCCAATTTTCAAATTTTATTTTATTTAAAGTTTTTCAACCAGTTACAAATTTGATATTTTATCCTTGCACATCTAAAAATGACCAGAAATTTTACTCTCTGTCATTTTTTTTAACACTCTCGATGCTAATCTTTCCACTCAAAGAAGAGGCACAGACAGCCTTTCTCTGGCCTATATCGTTTACTATCTCCATACACTTACGCTCCTGTGCCTCTCCTGAAGGAAGAAAGATTATTTCTCCATCTAATAGGAGAGTTATCCCTGAGGGAGGGCAGTATTTTTTCTCTGATTCACCTTCCCCTGTTCTTAAACACCCACCTTCAAGATAAACATATGTCTCTATATGGTTAGATATCGCCTTCCAACGAGCATAATTTAACAAGGCAATAGAGGAACGAATTGCCCCTTTGATTCGTGTCCTTTGAGATGCACCACGAAAAAATGGGATTGCAACACCTAATAAAAGGGAAATTATTGCCAAAACTATCAACATCTCAACTAAAGTAAACCCTAAAGGAAGGATGGATCTACCAGTTGCGGATGTCATCTTTTTGGCCGTTATCGTCTTTGCCATTTGGGCCAAAGGAATAAAGATCGTATTTATATTGGTTATGTTTTCCAGGATATATATATTGATAGGGGTTCCCCCAAGGGTCAATAAACCTCTTTTTATCATCTAACTGGTCTTCTTTGAATTCCATATAGGGCCCAAACCAATCCGGATGATCATCTGGCCCATTTAACACTTTAACTACATTAGCGATATCTCCTTCAGGATATGTCCCAATATCTTGTTGATACTGCTCTAAACCTGATTCAAGTGCAGCAATTTCCGCTTTTGCCCTGGTAATAGTGGCCCTCCGCCTTGCCGATTGATTAGCCGTCATTATAAGACTGGCCAATATGCTAATAATAGCAATTACTACCAATAATTCGATTAGAGTAAATCCCCGTCTCATAACTCCTCCCTTAACCGTTTCAATAATGGCAAAATCGTCTTTACTGAACGAATTGGCATAATATGTATCCCCTGACAGACTTCTTTTATCTGTTCAATTATCTCCCAAGATATATCTAATCCACAGGCGATCTTATCTCGGGCGTCAGAAATCCGCTCTATCAAACTATCTGGCACATCTATTCCCGGAATATTTTCATTCATAAACTTTGCCATTTTCTCTGACCGTAAAGGAATAATCCCCGCTATTATAGGAACGGAGATATCCTTCCGAAGCAATGAAACAAATTCCCTAAACTTATCCGGTTCATATACAGCCTGGGTCTGAAAAAATCTCGCTCCAGATTTAACCTTAGCAAGGCTCTTTTGCATCTCTAACTTCCAATCTCGACTGCCCGGAT
>JAMOOT010000244.1 GCA_027065215.1 Candidatus Omnitrophota bacterium
TACATTAGACCATCACACTCCGGTTTTTCTCTTCCTCTTTCTCGAGCAAATACAACGTCATCAAATGGTGCCTCCAGTCCCAACAACTCCACTTTCCTTTTCTGAGCCCTAACCACTCCATTTGTAAGCAGAAACAACTTTTTCCCTGCATCCCTTATTCTCTTCAAAACATCTCTTACTTCATCCCGTACCCGCAGGTCTCCTTTCACATCACAATAAGTCTGAAAAAAACACTCCTGCCAAGATGTATCTAACCCAGCCATCGATAAGATTCTCCCTAATATATCCCCTCCAGACTCATAGGCAACAGGCAATACCTCCAGCATATCCTTCTTCTCTAAACCAAACTCCTCTGCAAAATTCTCTATAGCCAGTCTATAATACTCTTTCTCATCATACAATGTGTTATCTAAGTCAAAGACCACAGCCTTTATTGCCATATCACATCAAAATATCTATAAAATCTACCCTTAACCTCTTTAACTTTATCCATATCAATATCCAATGCCTTTCCCAAAAGCAAAGATAACGAGAGGTAGGGGAAATTAACACCCCATCTTCTATCTACGCCTGAAGAGGCAGAGATTCGGGGATTGAAATCAAATACTTTTATGTTTCCATTTTCATCTGTTGCCAACTCTACATTTATACAGAAACTCAACTTCAATGTCTCTATCAAAGGAGCAATCTTTTCTTGAAGCAATTCGTCATAGTAAACCGAACCCCGAAAGGTCTGGGAAGCATTCCCCCACTCTCTAATATGAGTAAGAGAGACTATTATCCTACCATCTTCTGCCAAGGCATAAAAACTATAAAAGGGCGAAGTCAAATTTTCCATAATTATTAAGGGAGATGGGAATTCCTCTGGAAGCACCTCTATCAATGCCTCCAGAGGGGTCAAGTTTGTGTTTTTCTCTTTTATTATTGTGCTAAAAGAGGCAATCTTCTTTACAAAGACCACTCCCCTGCCTCCTCGACCATGAGGAGGTTTAAGCCAGAGTGGTTTATCCGGATATCCCAAGGAATGTGCCTTTTCCACCAACTCATCCCTGTTCTTAACCAAAAAGAATTTAGGAGCAAGGGGGGAAGAAATACCGGTTAGAAAGGTATACACCCAAGACTTATCAAAGGCCTTCTCTAATGCCCGATAGTCTGAAACCATGCAGGGCACAGAAAACCTGTGCCTGTTTTTGGCCACTGTCAAAACGTCTTCATTACCGCAAGGGATGATCGCAGATATATTCGGTTCTTCTTTGAGGAGTTGATTGATTCTATTGACAAATCCCTCTTCATCCTCCCCACTAAAAGGAACGGTAAAAAATCTATCCACAAAAAACCTGCCTACCGCCTCCTCAAATGGATCCACTCCCACAACTTCAATCCCTTTTTCCTTGTAGGCCAATATAATCTCTGGACTGGTCAGTCCACCAACCGTTGTAATCAGTATCTTCATATCTTCCCCA
>JAMOOT010000245.1 GCA_027065215.1 Candidatus Omnitrophota bacterium
AATCTTTGGCAATCCAGATGATTATCTAATTTTAGAGAAGGGAGGGGCGGTAATTAAGCAGTATTTTAAAAGACAAGCTTGGGCAAGCGAGAGCATCAATATTTCACATATTTGTGCATATCAATACTGGTGTGAGAAGTGCCCTTTGCGAGATGATCATTGTGAAGAAAGTATGTATTTGGCTTTGAAGGAGGTCGATTCTGATGGCGATTCAAGCAACTCTTGATTTATTTAGTAAAAGTGATAAATTGATTTTGGACGATATACTTGTAGAGGAGGCGGAAATAAAGATAGACGGAGAATACAGAACATTAATAGTGTATGGTAAGCATATAGAACTTAATCGACCGGCTTGTAAAAGCTATCCATTCTACTTCCTTGATGAGAACAAACGAAAATTTTATGAAATTATTTTAACTTTAAAAGAGTATAATATACCAATTAAAATAATTAAATATAAATGTGAGGAGATATCTGGAGACATATTACAACTGCAACGGGAGGTCGATTCTGATGGTTCAAGCTAAACTAACATGGCGGACCTATAAGTGGGTAAGTGCACCAGGTCCTAATGGGATCTGTATAATGTGTGGTGCACCAACACCCCACCCGATGGACCCATCTTGAGGAATGGAGAGGTTAGTCCTCATGAGGAGGGTTGACCTGCTAAGATATCACGAATACATTTCTTTTATCATTGACAGGCTTTTGGACAAGTTATACGGTCTTCTCAGGAGATCGGAGGACGAGATGACGAAGAGAGCGGTGAAACATATTATCAACATTTTGGAGGAGGAAAAGAGGAATTTATGGTTTTCATCGCTTTGCAGAAAAGTATTCAAAGGATACAGGTTTGGAATTACAGATCTGGATAAGATTGTAGTTGTGGAAGGAGAATTAAAAGCCCTGATTGAATATAAATGGAGAAGAGAGGATTTTGAAGTTGCTGTTCCTGTCAACGCTTTCCAATTCATAACCCTTAAGGAACTATCCCGCTTATCCGATATTCCTTTATACTACATCATCGAAATCGGAGAATACAGCGGAAAATGGTTCAGAGTATTTGAAGTCGATCCAAACCAAAAATACAGAGTTAAGAGATGCGGCAATGGCGACGTAAAAGATGCTTATTCAATCGTTAACTTAAATAATACTAATTTAATGAACAAGCTTGAATTTAAGTCTTGGCTCAGGGAGGTGCTGGTGAATGGGAAACACTAATTTTGATTCTCATATGAGAATTAGCGTGGGTAGGCGACCATCCGGGAGGATCAACTTCTGCCTTCGCATCGATAGGCAATTATACGAGAAATTGAAGGAAATAAGCGAAGCTACTAGGACTCCTATTGCAGATCTGCTTGAACAGAAGATTATCGAGTTAATAGCGTTGTATGATTCGAATTTGAAGAATGGTAAGAGTGGGCTCGCCCGGATTCGAACCGGGGACCTTCGCCTCGTCAGGG
>JAMOOT010000246.1 GCA_027065215.1 Candidatus Omnitrophota bacterium
GCAATTTTTATGATTACCCTTCTTACGATTGGTGTCTTCTTGGCCAAGTATAATTTGCTTTTCAGTGTAGGCCGAATTTCTATAATAGATGTGCTTTGTTTGTTAGGTTATTTTTGGGTAGCAAGGGCAATGTGGGGCAAGGAAAGACAGGATATGGACTCAAGCAGTTGCATTTGGGACCGAGATAGATTGATAAGGATAGGATTCTTGTCATTAGTTGTGGTAATAGCAGGGATTCTAATTGCCTTTGTCTGTGATAAATTGTCTGAATTATCTATTGGTTCGCGACCATTGGGAGCAACGTTTGTTGGTGGGTTGCTGCTGGGATTTGCAACCAGCCTTCCAGAATTGAGTGTTTCTATATCAGCAGCAAGGATGGGCAGTGCTGATATGTCGGTAGGCAATGTCTTTGGGAGTAATATGTTTAATGTAATCATTATCCCGATAGGTGATATCTTTTCACCACATTCCTTGTGGGCAGGGTCGTTGATGCATTTGTTTAGTTATGCAATGATTGTCTTAATGACCTCTTCTTTTTTGTTGTTTTTCTTCTCTGGACCCAAGAAAAAGATTGGCCCTTTTGGGCCAGTTAGTTATGTGTTGTTAGGGTTGTATCTGGTATGGGTGTCGGTTCTGTATTACCTGAGGTGAGGGTTTTATGATAGATAGGATACGCAATTTTTGTATTATTGCCCACATAGACCACGGAAAATCCACTTTGGCTGACCAGATTATCAAGTATTGTGGGGCAATTGATGACCGTAGGTTTCGAGAACAGTTGCTTGACGATATGGAGTTGGAAAGAGAGAGAGGGATTACAATCAAGTCTTCGGCAGTGCGGCTTAATTATAGGGCCAAAGACGGAAATGAATATATCTTGAATCTGATAGATACCCCCGGGCACGTTGATTTTTCGTATGAGGTCTCCAAGGCCCTTGCTTCTTGTGAGGGTGCCCTTTTGTTGGTAGATGCTTCACAAGGGGTAGAGGCACAGACCGTTGCTAACTTACACTTGGCCAGAAAGCACAACTTGAAGATAATTCCCGTTCTTAACAAGATTGATTTACCCAGTGCAGATCTTGATTTGGTTTTACCTCAAGTAGAGTCCTTAGGGTTTTCCCCTGAAGCAATAATCCTTGCTTCGGCCAAAGAAGGAATTGGTATAGAAGAAATACTGGAACGGATAGTGAAAGATATACCTCCTCCTCAAGGCGATCCGAATAGTCAACTTAAGGCATTAGTCTTTGACTCCCAATATGATCAATACAAGGGGGTTATTGTTTATTTTCGTGTATTTGATGGTTCTATCAAAGTAGGGGATAAAATTAGATTTATGGCTACAAAAGAGGATTTTGAAGTGGAAGGGATGGGGATTCTCACCCCAGATATGGTTCCGGTGAATTCTCTCTCTGTCGGTGAAGTCGGATATCTCTATGCCAATATACGAGATCCTAAGGCAGTTAGTGTTGGAGATACAATTACACATACTAAGGATCCTGTCCAAACTCCACTCCCCGGTTATCGTAGGATACCGCCTATGGTGTTTGCAGGCATATATCCGGTTAATCCTTCGGATTTTCCGGCTTTGCGGGATGCAATGGAAAAACTTTCTCTTAATGATGCATCGTTTGTCTTTGAACCAGAGAGTTCATCTGCCTGTGGATTTGGATTTAGGTGTGGTTTCCTTGGACTTTTGCATATGGAGATTGTGCAGGAGAGGTTGGAAAGGGAATTTGGGCTTGATCTTATACTTACCACCCCATCGGTAGTTTATAAAGTCAAGACCACCGATGGCCAGATTCATGAAGTAAGAGGACCTTCTCAGATGCCGCCCCCAGAAAAGATAGAAAAGTCGTACGAACCGTTTATTCGGGCTAACATAATAATACCTCTTTCATATATAGAGCCAGTTATGAATCTGTGTAAGGAGAAGCGGGGTAGGCATGTAGAGAGTAATTATCTTGGTAATGACAGGTTGGAGTTAGTGTTCAGGTTGCCTTTGGCTGAAGTGATAACAGATTTTTATGACAAACTAAAAACGGTTTCTCGAGGTTATGCCTCATTAGATTACGAATTAGATGGGTATGAAGAAGTGGATTTGGTAAAGATGGATATTTTGTTAAATAAAAAACCTACCGACGCCCTTTCATTCCTTGTACCGAAAGATAAGGCCTATGAGCGAGGAAAGGCCATCGTGAGAAAATTGAAAGAATTAATCCCTCGACAGTTGTTTGAAGTTTCGGTTCAGGCTGCTATTGGTTCTAAGATAATCGCAAGTGAGAAAATACGGCCCTTGGCTAAGAATGTAACTGCTAAGTGTTACGGAGGAGATATTACTCGCAAGAGAAAATTATGGGAAAAGCAGAAGGAAGGGAAAAAGCGAATGAAGATGATGGGGAAGGTACAGGTTCCTCAAGAAGCCTTTTTGGCTGCGCTCAAGATGGATTAAGATAAGAATAGAATGGGTTAGAATATCGTTTCTTATTTGAATAGATATTTGTTTTAGATTCTATTGTGTATTTTTCTGTAAAACAGTGTGAAGTCGTTGAAACTTAAGTAAAGTCGTCGTATAGTTTTGAAAGAAGGTGGTTATTGATTTGTTTGGAGATATGCACTCGTTTTTTTAATGTTAGGATTTGATTATGAGGATTCGAAAATATGTGGTTGAAGGCCCGGTTCGGTTAAAAGGTGAAGTCAAGATAAGTGGGGCGAAAAATTCTGCTCTGCCTATTCTTGCTGCTACGCTACTCTCTACTCAACCATGTACCCTCTACAATGTCCCTAAGGTAAGGGATGTGGAGACCATGATAAGACTTCTTGAGGTTCTTGGAGTTAGGGTGGATGTGGATTTCCCTGTCCTTAGGGTCTATCCCAAAAAGGGGAGAAGGGTTTTGGCTCCCTATTCTATTGTCAAGACTATGCGCGGGTCGTTTTGTGTATTGGGCCCGCTTTTGGCTCGATTCAAACGGGCAAAGGTTTCTTTACCGGGTGGCTGTGTTATTGGGGTCAGACCAGTTGACCTACATCTCAAAGGACTTTCTGAGTTGGGTGCTCAGATCAGAGTTGAAAAAGGATACGTATATGCCTCAGCTGATAGGTTACAGGGCAAAAAGATATACTTAGGGGGGATGTTTGGTTCCTCTGTCTTGGCTACTGCCAATGTGATGATGGCTGCGGTCTTGGCTGAAGGTGAGACCATAATTGAAAATGCAGCCTGTGAACCAGAGATAGTGGATTTGGCTGAATTTTTGGTGAAGATGGGTGCAAAAATTGAGGGTGCAGGGACCCCTTGGATAAGGATTGTCGGAGTAAAGGAATTAGCAGGCGCTGAACATAGAATAATCCCCGATAGGATTGAGGCTGGCAGTTTTATTATAGCAGCAGGTATTACAAGGGGAGATATTAAATTGACAGGAGTGGAAATAGGACATTTAGGTGCGGTTGTAGATGTATTGAAGCGAGTGGGGTTGTCTTTTTGGAGTTATAAAGATGGTTCTCTCCGTGTGAAGGGGCAGAAGAGACTTCGGCCAGAGAACATAGCCACCTTACCTTATCCCGGATTTCCCACTGACCTGCAGGCCCAATTTATGGCCTTGATGACCCAATCTGATGGAACCAGTGTGATTACTGAGCGGATATATCCGGATAGATTTATGCATGTTCCAGAGTTGAATCGTATGGGAGCAAATATAAAGCGAGAGGGACCTTATGCCGTGGTACAAGGACCGACTGAATTGAAGGGGGCAGAGGTAATGGCTTCAGATTTGCGGGCATCTGCCGCATTGGTGTTGGCTGGTTTGGCAGCGAAGGGTAGGACTGATGTGTGGAGGATATATCATTTGGAAAGAGGGTATGAGAATTTAAAAGAAAAGTTAAAAAAATTGGGCGCTAAAATATGGGAGGAGAAAGGATGAACTGGAAAAATTTTATAGGGTTAGGCCTTATTTTGGTTTTGGGCGCTAAATTGGCTTTTGCGTTTTCAGATATTTCTTATCAAATCTCTTGTAAATTTAATCCCGAAAAGGATAGTTTTGTTTGTACTGAGAAGGTGACATTTACTTCTGAACATCTGTTGAATGAGATCCATTTTCATTTTTATCCCAATCACAATTGGAGTAAGAAGGATATAAAAGATTATAAAAGGTATGCGGAATATTTTTCAGTTCACGATCCATTTCTGGGTAATTTTGATCCCAATTGGGCGCAGGTCAATGAGGTTCGAGTAAATTCTCAGAGCGCTTTATGGGAATTTAGGGGCAGGGATGAAACAATCTTGGTATTAAAGCCGAATTCGCCACTCTCGGGTAAGATAGAGGTAGATCTGAATTTTGAATTCTATGTCCCGAGGCGAATGGGTAGGTTTGGGAGATATAATGGGATTTATTCCCTGTATCGTTTTTACCCTATCCTTGATGTTTATCAGGATGGCAAGTTCTTAGATTACCCTGACCTTTTATTACATCAGCCTTATATAAGCGAGATGGCAGATTATGATGTGAATTTTATAGTCCCCGATGGGCTAATAATGGCTGGATCTCTACCAAGTAAAGTGGAGGATTTAGACAACGGTTGGAAGAGATGGCACTTTTATGGAAATTACCCTCTACGGGATTTTTATGTCGCTATGTCAAAAAAGTATAAGGTATATAGTGATAAGTGGAATGGAAAGGATATCTTGGTCTATTATCTGGGAAAGAGAAAGAGGTCTGCCCGTGAGATTGCTCAGTTTGTAAAGAGTGGGTTGGAGTTTTATTCCCGGAATATTGCGCAATACCCTTATGATCAGGTCAGTGTAATTCCTATTGGATTGGGTTATGGAGGGAATGAGACCGGTGGGGCAGTGATGCTGGATTGGAGGGTTTATGACCTGCCTTTTATCCTAAAGCGTTACAAGGAGTTTCTGGTAGTCCATGAATTGGGACACCAGTGGTGGTATAACCAAGTAGGGTCAGATGAGTATAAAGAGACGTGGATGGATGAGGGAATAAATTCTTATTGGGTGCAAAGATATTTTGACTATAGATATGGGCCCAATCCTAAGGTCTTGGTTTTACCCGGCGTGTTAAAGTATCTTTTCCCTAATTTCACCTTTCGAGACTCGGGTATATACAAATGGCGTTATCTTACGTTAAGAGGGAAGAAGATATCGGTTCTGGGAGAGATTGGGAAGTTTAAAGAGCCTTCCCTCATCTTTGCGGTTGCTTATGGAAAGGGTGAGAGGATATTGGAAATATTGGAAAAGCAATTCGGCAGGGATCAGTTTGAGGCATTTTTCAAGGATTATTTCTCCTCCTATAAAGGGAAGATTGCCAGACTTTCAGATTTTGAGGCCCTCCTGAGGACTCATTTTGGGGAAAAGGCAATAGATGTGCTTGAGTTTTACCTTTCACCTAAGGTTGTAAATCTTACCTGGCGGGTGAAAGGTAGGCAATTGTGCATAATTTCCAGTGGTTATGATGAGTCAATTGGCCCAATTGAGGTAAGGGTGAAGTATAGAGATGGAAAGGTGAAAGACCTAAGATTGGATGTCCCAAACTTATGTTTACCTGTTGATAAGGTAATGGAGGCAAAGATTGACCCTGAAGACTCAATTTTAGAGGAAAGAGAAGATGACAATATTTATTCTCTTTGGAGAGGAGTGGATAAAAAGATGAATCTTATAAACCATCTTTTATACGATTTACCTGTGGTGAATGTGAATCCGACTGTTAGGACGGGGTTTTATGCCAATAAATATGGTGCAGGAGTAAGGGTGAGTTATACTAATCCATCTACCGAGACGAAGGTGTGGTTTGCTCCTCTTTGGGGTTTAGATGGAGAGAGTCGTAGTTATTGCTTTGACTTGGAGTATCCTTCTTTGGGACACAGTTTTTGGAATATGGGATTGAGTTATATTTACGATGATATTTATGAGAGAGATATTTTACACAGAAAGATCTTAGCATATCTCGCTTATCCATTGGCACCTCCGTCTAACAATCCACTTTCTCTTCGAGAGGAATTGAAGTTTTATCTGGCGCATGAATATCAAGAAAATGCTAATCCGGGAGTGTATTACCCTGAATCAGATCTGGCCTATGCAGGGGTCTCTGTTAATAAGAGGATTTCTGATGTGCAGATTAACGTTGGAATAGAAAAGGGGATCCATTGGTTGGACGGAGATGTTGACTTTTTACGAGCGTGGGGATATGGAACTTGGAGGAAGACCTTAGGTCAGGTTGAGTTGGGGATGAGGGCTGGAGTAGGGGTTTCAGATGAGAATTCTGTAGAGATGTTTTATTTAGGAGGGCGAGATAATATGCGGGCATTTTCTCGCTATGAATTGCCCGGTAAGGGTGAGGTCTATTTTGGGGCTGAATTAGGGCTTCCAGTTTGGCAGAGGGATGTAGAGGAGGAGCGGTTTGGATGGATTGATGTTGAAAAGACCTCACTTTTAGGTTTTATTGATTTAGGGCAGGTTTGGCAGGATGATTACTCCCCATCAGATACCGATGAGTATAGCGATGCAGGGACAGGGTTGGAGTTTTGGATCAGTGTGGGGAGCAATCTTAGTATGTTGCGTGTCAGGGTAGAATGGGCGAAATCATTAAAAGATGATAAACAAAGTAGAGTGGGTATCTCTGTGAATTCTTCCTTTTAAGGATGCGATACAATGGCAAGTTTTGAAAGGTTGTAGGTATTTGCAAAGATTGGTTGAGAACGACGGCAGAGAGTTGTTTTTTTAAAAGTTTTTAGATTTGTCCAATATGCTTTTAAATCTTTGCAAGTGTGATAGTGATAAGATTATGTAATAGGCAAGGAGGAGGAAATGGATAAATTAATGCCGATAGGGATACAGGATTTTAAGTCATTGAGACGAAGCGGGTATCTTTATATAGATAAGACGAGGTGGATTTATCCTCTGCTTGCTGAAGGATATAGAGAAGAGATGAAATTTCCGCCGTACTTTCTCTCCCGCCCGCGCAGGTTTGGTAAGAGTTTGCTGTTGTCCACGATAAGGTATTTATTTGAAGGGGAGGAGGAATTATTTGAGGGGTTGTGGATACATAATAGGTGGGATTGGGAAAAGAGATATCCGGTGATATTGTTAGACTTTGGGAAGATTACATTTGATGGGGAAGATGAGTTAAAGGCGCTTATAGAAGAGGAATTAGTGAGGATTGGAGAGGGGTTTGGGGTAAAGGTAGATGGAGTGAATTATTGTAGTAAGTTTGCCCGTTTGATAGAGTTGGTGAGTGAAAAATATGGTAGGCAGGTAGTGATCTTAGTAGACGAATATGACAGGCCCATATTAGATCATATAGAGGATCTTGAATTGGCCAAACGAATAAGGGATGCGTTGAGGGGATTTTATACGATATTGAAGTCAATGGATAGGGATATCAAGTTTCTTTTATTGACAGGTGTAACGCGCTTCAGCAAGGCAGGGATATTTTCGGGGTTGAATAATCTGAAGGATATATCGTTAGATCCGCGATATGGAAATATTGTGGGGATAACGCAAGAGGAGTTGGAGGGATATTTGGGGGAGGAGATAAAGAGGCATAATGTAGATTTAGAGGAAGTGAAGGAGTGGTATAACGGGTACAGTTTTTTGGGGGATAGGTTATACAATCCGTTTGATGTGTTGAGGTTTGTGGATAGTGGATGTGTGTTTAAGGATTATTGGTTCAGTTCAGGGACGCCAAATTTTCTGATAAAGTTGATAGAAAGTGGGAATTTCTACATACCGGAGTTGAGCAATCTGGTGGTAGGGGAAGAGATGATGGACAGGTTTGATGTGGAAAATCTAAGGCCGGAGGTGATATTGTATCAGGCGGGGTATTTGACGATAGATGAGGTAATAAGGAGCCCGAGAGGGGGGATGTTATATAGGTTGAAGGTGCCGAATAAAGAGGTGCGGATGAGTTTAAGCGATGCGATATTGGATTACTGGAAGGTAGTGGAGAAGGATAGGAGGGGGGAGTTAGAGGATGGATTGTAT
>JAMOOT010000247.1 GCA_027065215.1 Candidatus Omnitrophota bacterium
CTTTAATAAGATCCCTCCAACCTTCCTTTAAGTTATCCCAACTTTCATCAAACAATCTCTCAACAATCATATTTACTGCAAAACTATCCTCCCCATATTTCCATAACAAATTCCACATCACAGGGAATGCTTCATCCTTCAAATCCTGTGGCACATCCTTCATCGCCAATATCAATGACGCCGCAAGCCACTTCTCAAAATTCCCACCTTCTTCAAGTTTCTCCTTAATAAGATCCCTCCAACCTTCTTCTATGCTATCCCAATTTTTATCAGAAAATGCCTTAACTATATTATTTACTGCAAGACTATCCCTCTTAGATCTCCATAACAACTCCCACATCACAGAAAATGCCTTATCTTCTAAACTCCACTGGTCATATCTACTCATCAAATCATATGCTACAGAATATAACCTATCTCTCAACTCCCCATCTACACCATTTGATAAAATATTCACACAGGCAACCTCTACACGTCGAGCAATCTCTCTAAACCTTTTTCTCTCTTCCTCGCTCCATCTTTCTCTCCCTCCTACCTCCTGTAAAAAACGCTCATATTCATCCAATGCCTCCTCAATGGCCCCCTCTCCGTTCTGTCGCTCATCTGTTATATTTGTTTCACCTACCACACCTGTTTCACCTACTACACCTGTTTCATCTACTACACCCGTTTCGTCTATTTCATCCCCTACATTCGCTGAATCTATTTCATCTTCCTTATCTTCAGTATCCTCCTCTGTCTTTACCAAGAGTTTCAGACTTGCCCATACCTTTATTCTTCCATCTTCTAATGTATATCCCACATTGATATTCTCATCAGTTAATGCCTTCTGTCTCAAACGCGCTAATTCCATAAACTGAGATGAAATCCTACCATCTAATGCTCCATCTTTTATCTCATGGCCTATCGCCTCTACAAACTCACTCATATCCTCCAAAGGCAATAACCCATCACTATCAGCACTTACTACTACCTCTATCTCACTCTCCGAAACAGAAGCCAATCCTACCTCTAACTTCATCTTATGCTGCCTCGCCAAATCTAATAAAGCCTTCTTACTTGCCTCTATCCTATCTCTTATCTTACTTGAAAGATCATTCATGCTAAACCTCTTCTCTATCAGGCTATATTTTACGGCCCCATTTTCCCAAGATGTAATAGACAGAGTTATTCTCCTAAGCACATTCGCCAAAGACAAAACAACATCTTTAAACTCATTAAACGATTCTCTTTTAACAAGATCTTTTACACCCAACATCACATCATCTTCTGCAATCTCTCCTAACACAAGCGACGGCTCATAATTATTTATCTCAATTTCTCCTAATTTTTCCTCTACCTTTGGCTTTTGTGCTTCATCATATTCAAAGACCTTGCCCCAATTTTCCTCTAATAAAGCTAATATCTGCCCCTCTTTAATTTCTTTCCCGTTTCTTACTGCTTCCCTCAACACATCCGAAACAGGTTTTATTTCATCTTGCATAGAATATATAGGAATATCTATCTTCGCCCCATCTTTCACCTCTATCCCAAGTTCAAGTCCAACCTCTGAAAGATATCCCTCATATATAAGTTCCAATATGCTATCATCCTTATCTTCTATTGCCTTCACCAGTATCCTATGACGCAAACTATCCCTAAATGATTTAAACATCTCCCTCTGCCTTTCTTCATCCTTGGAGATCCCCATCTTCTCAAACATAAACTCTATCAACCTTTCTGTATCATTTAGGGCATTTCCTTGTTTCATATTCATATATTCTTCCAATAAATCAGACATCTCCATATCATTTTCCTTAAGTAAATAATTCAAAAACAATTGATCCAAATCCCCTTCCTCTAAATACTTTTCCAAATATTCCTTCGACAAAAGTTTATCCTCTATTCTCTCTTCTATCTCACCCGAGACAAATCCTGCTATAAATCTATACGGTTGCTCTACAAACTCTTTCTTCGATAAAGGTGCCTGTTTTATGTAAATCTCTCCACCCTGCCCAGAAAATATCTCTCCCCTCCCTATTACCTTATTCATAACCGAGGCAATCTTCTGCATAAGACCACGGTCTACCTCACGAAATCCATATTTCGGGGAATAAAAATAATTAGCCATCTTCTCCGCAAACTTATCTTCTTCCCTAAATGAAATATCTATGTTATATCGCTCCTTATAAATCTCTTTTATCTTCCTCAACTTATGCAAAATAATATTTTTAACCACATCTTCATCCAATGGTCTAAAAACTATTACCTTATCTATCCTCCCTATATCCTCTGGCCTAAATATACTATTCTTCTCCAACTTCTCTATCACCACCTTCTTTATCTCATCATAGTTCATCCCCTCCTTTATTAACTCCGCCCCTAAATTTGATGTCATTATACATATTGCCCTATTTGTATTTGCCTCAACTCCCTTTGCATCCTTCAATTGTCCCTCATCTAAAAATGCAAGTAGTTTATCTAATATATTCCTATCTTCCAATTTTTCTATCTCATCAAGCAATATTACTGCCATCCTCCCAGGCATTTTATTTATCTGGTCAACCAAAGTCTTTGGTATCTTCTCAAAACCAATATACGCAGGTGGTGCACCAAACATCTCTGTCGCCCACATCCCTCCCATATTCCACCGAATAATTTTTCCTTCTCCTCCAAATATAAATTCAGATATCGCCTTCGCAAGCTCGGTCTTACCAACCCCTGTCGGACCTAAAAACAAAAACGAACCCCATAATCCCCTTCTTCGATCATCCGGAATAGACATCGTCGTTTTTAGGATACTAACCACTGATTCTATTGCCTCATCCTGCCCTTGAACCCTCTCCTTTAAAAATTCCTCCATCTTAGCAAGATGTTTCCTCTTATAATCTTCATCCAAAAGAATCTCAGGGACCCCATGCCTGCGGACAACATCTATTATCGCTTGCTCATCCACAACATCCCTTATACCCTTTTTGGCTTCCTGCCACCTCTTATATAACGCAAATAACTGATTATTCACTGCATTTGCCTGTATCTTTAACCTACGATTGTTCCCATTCTTATATGCACCCAATAACACCTTAAGCGTATCTCTTAACTCCTTTATCTGCCTACTAATAGAATTTAAAACTTCTCTCCTGCTAATAATATCCCTTATTGCCGTCTCTAATATAGAACTTGCCCCATCAATACTTGCCCTATCAGGATACACTACCTTCGCATATTCAACTGCCGTCGTGATCGCATCATCAAGAACATCTATATACTCTGCATTCAATCTCTTAAGCAATACCTCCTTATATGATTCAAGCGACCTATCAATCTCTGCTTTCGTAAACTTAACCGTTACCTCTTTAAATCTCCTCTTGATCGCACGATCATAAAATATATCTCTTCTTGCCTCCACTTCGGTAGTAGCCCCAACTATAATTATCTCCCTATCTGCAAGCGCTTGTTTCATTGTCCCTGTATCAAGAACATTTATCCCCTGATCCCTTTTGCTTGAAAGTTTATGAATTTCATCAATAAACAAAACCACTTTGCCACCATTTATATTTCTTAACGAATCCATAAAGTTACGTAAGTTATTGGCATCTAAACCAACGCTATCCACAAATTCATCCACAGAAACCTTCAACGGCATATACATATCCCCATTTATCTGTATCTGCCCCTCTTCAAGCATCCTCGCAATGATCCTCAAAAACGTGGTCTTACCTCCTCCATGTTTTCCTGTAAGAAGAACGCTCCTTCCCTCACTCAATGCCATCTTTACCTCGCTTAACATCCTATCTGGAACCACCAATCCATCTACTCTTTCAAGCTCTTCATCTGTAAATTCACTTACTCCAAACCTCTCCTTCAGTCCAAAGATAATCTCATCTACCTCTTCTTCTTTATTATCACTGCTACCTATTTCCCTATCATTGCTTTGACTTGCCCGCCTATCTTCCTTATACTCATTCCAGATCTTCTTTATCTCATCAATCATCCCATCCCGAGTAGATGGCAATGCAATCCTACGAAGCAATCCCATTACCTCTTGTCTCTCTTGCCCACTATCCGGTATGCGCAACCATTCCTTGCCCGTTATTTCCCCCAGAATTCTCACAACGGCAACAACTACTTCGGGATTCTTTGACATTACATTCCTTATCCTCTCATCTACACCTCCACTACTCTGTCCTCCAACCAACCCTATAAATGGAGGGAAAACCCTATTAATGCGATCCATCAAATCTTCTGGAATTTCTTCCTCGCCACCTTCTTGAATACCTACTGCCAAACCAAACCCAACACCAGTTATGGAAAGTAAATCTATCCCATCAAATAATCCAAGCCCAAATAATCTATCCAACATAGCACCCATCCCAAGCAAAAGCACTATCATCTTTTTTAAATTATCAGAAGTTAATCCAGATTTCCCTTTCTCTCTTGCCTTACTAATTGCCGACTTCAATCTCTCTGATACTGAGATACCTTTCTTAGATAACCTTTTTACACCCCTTGAATCTTTCCCTTTTATCTTTGATATCTCCCGCAGAGGCTTAAGAAAGGCTTTTAATCTACGCTTCAATTTCTCGTCCCCAAACATATCTATTAACTTATCATCATCTACATCTCCGTATATCTGCGACAATGACGGCTTCGATTTGAGCAGCCTAACTATCTTTTTGATTATCTCATCATCACTTAGATTATGTAATTTCCCAGCCTTCGCTAAATTAACCAACATCTCTGCAACAGAATGATCTAACCCGTGAATAAGTCTATTCTTCATTAACCTATTTAATCTTTCCTCACCTATTGGTAAATCTTCATCTATATCCTCAAGATCTGAAAACTCTTCCTTTATCACCTCATCTATTTCTTCCTTTATTAGTTCATTTATAGGCAAACGTACCGTTTCCTCTACAATCGCCACCTCAAAAAGACTCGCCCGCTGCTTGAGATATTTTTCCCTTACCCTATCCAATATGGGAAGATATTGTTCTGAACTTAATCCGACACTTGTATTCATATAATCATAAATTTCTCTATTCCTTTCTTCATCCTTCAATAAATCATTTATCTTTTCCTTCGAATACTCCTCTTTCATATAATCCTCATAATAAAAACGCGCAAACTCTCTGTGCAAAATCCGTTGAAATAATTCATCATCGTAATCTTCCTTAAATCTATCTCGCAATTCATCCTCAAGTTTATACAATTCTTTAGCCCAACACCACCTTGCCCTGCCCATTCCTTCTACATCTAATCGGTTAACCTGAGTATATAAAAATTGATTGGATATCCTATCTATCAACTCCTTCCCAACTATTCTTTCTACCTTCTTCAAAAACTCCTCTTCTTCATCTACCAACTCTACTTCCTCTTCAAAACCATATCCCCTAAATTCTATCTCTGCATACATCGCCATTATCTCTTCTGCCACCTTATACCAACTTAAATTACCATCTCTATTCTTCCAACTTTCATAGTTAATCATCAACAAGGCATCTTCAACCTCATCAGGACTAACTCTTGCCCCATACCTTAAATAATAAAACAACGGCAATATCTCTTTTTTATGGGACCTTAACCTATTAACTACCTCATAAAACAACTCTTCTTTATTCTTCTGAATAGCCTTTAGCCTGATATGCTCTGCCTCATGAAAACGCTTCCTCGGCAGGTCATCTGCAAAAGGATAAGTCACACTATTGTCTTCTCGAACCTCTGCCATACCTCCATTACCGGGAACATAATTTAATTTGCGCCTCTTCACTAAAATAGACCGCTGAGTAACCTGATCCTTAGAAACTTTTATCTCTATCTCTTTATCCATTAAACCAAACTTTAATTCAAACCAATCCCCACCTTCTCTTTCAGGATGATAAACAACATCCAAACTGCGTATATATGATTTCAAACGAATATAAAACTTAACAGATGCCCTGACTCTATCGGCTAAACTTAACTTAGTATACTTCTTCAAATATAACCTATATGCCCGCATCCCGCTTGTCTCTAACCATAACCTAAATAATTCCTTAAAATTATCTTCCATAGAGCCTACATCTATTTCATTCTTATCTTTCATTACTTCGTTAAACACAGCAACTGCAGTAGGCCGCAGATACTGAGACTCGATTAACCCACGTACATAATGAAGATCCTTAGGATCCCTTTCTTTATCTTCGTAGAAAAATCGCCAAGTGCGACTTAACAGCTCTGAGGTAAGATCTTTTACTCCTAAACTTGTATCTATCCGCCCCGGAATACGCCTCTTCTTATCTCCTGTAGGTAAAATTATTTCTTCGTAAGTATCCTTCTGCCTTGACTCAGGCAAAAACTTCGTCGACTCTACAACCCTATAAATTGCCTTGCCTGTCTTCTTTATCTTGTTTATCAATACATCTACCGGCTCCTTTAAAAGGACTAATCCAGAATGAAGCCTGCCTGCATCCATAAAAATCCCACCTGCCACTACCTCTTCTACACACCCTGCACCCTCAATAACATCCCCCGATAAATAAGAATTCAAATACCGCCTATATATCTCCCACTTACTCCATCCCCGATCAGATAAAAATGGCCTTACATCCCCACTGTCTATAACTTGCTGGAAAGGAAAATGATACTGCCTTGCATTCCGCTTATACCAATCCGCCAATATAATAGCCCTGTAAATACTACGCATTCCTTCATAATCTTTGCTATTATTTACCTTCTCCTCTAATTTATCAATCGCCTCTCTTAATAATGAATTGTCATCATCTACTTCTGCTTCCACTTTTAGCCTTGCTTCCTTTATTACCACACCATAACTGCCACCCCTTAGAACAACCCTTCCCGGCACAACAAATAATCTCTTGGGAAATGCAACCTCCTCTCCTCCATAACAACTTACCAATGACGAATATATAGAAAGAAAATCCCTCTTTAATCTCGCATCTGCATCCATAAAGACTCGCCCCACATCTGTTAAACGTAACTCAAACGGCAAAATCCTTGATAATTTCGGCTCAGGCGAAAGGTTTACCCAAAACTTACTCAATGGCAATGCCAACGATAAGAAAAATTGGCTTGATAATCTACGTAACACCTGTTTATCTTTTACTGGCTTCGGGCAAACCAACTCTACACTATCTCTATCTACAATAACTCCATCCAATACTGGCAGTAAATTAGATACCTTTGCCTGCAGATGATAAGATAAAGAAAACGAGTACCCATTGATAGCCTGAAATAGCATAAGAAATGCAAGGAAAACAGACAATACCTTTCTTCCCATACCCATCCTCCATTTTATGCTTTTGTAAAAATTTTTAATTAGTTTAATAATTAAACTAAGCAATTGCATATGTCAAGTAAAATATGCGTCCCGATTGAAAATAGGAAGAAACATCATAATCAAACAAATCTCATATTAAGTTCAATAATCCTCCTCATAGACCTTGACGCTGGTATATATTGATTCTATAATCAGTTTATATCCTAACAGATACGATGCCCATACCAAATCTAAAGAAAGGGAATAGATGATAAAGTGGCGATCGAAGAAAAAAATATCTCTTGCCCTCAGTAGTGGCGCTGCTAAAGGCCTTGCCCATCTGGGAGTAATAAAAAACATACTCGCTGAAGGAATAAAAATAAAAGCAATAGCAGGAAGTAGTATTGGAGCCTTAATTGGGGCATACTTTGCCCTTAATTACGATATAAACCCATTGATAGAGATAGCATTAGAGACTAACTGGCAAAAATTTTTAGGATACCTTGATTTTAACATAATTACTATTTCAGAGGGAGGTATCATCCGAGGACGGAATGTAGAACGATTTCTAAAAGAACTCTTTGGAGAAAAGGAATTCTGTGATTGTAAAATACCTCTAATTATAATCGCAACTGATCTAAAGACAGGGCAAGCGGTTCAGATAACTGAGGGGAAGATCTGGAAGGCAGTGCGGG
>JAMOOT010000248.1 GCA_027065215.1 Candidatus Omnitrophota bacterium
TCCCCAAAAGATACTGCTCTCTCTCCCCTCCACCTTGATCCTTCCAGAACCTTACCGCCCGAGATAACCACCTATTAGTCAAGGTAAGTGAAGAGTCCGCTTGTCTCTTGCTAACAGGATAAGGTAGGCATTCATCTAAAGGCATAACTATATCTGACCCAATAAGATTCAACTGGAAGTCCATCACTACCTCAGGCGAGAAAAAAATCCTGCTCCCGTCTATATGGGAAGAGAACTCCACCCCATCCTCTGAAATCCTCCTCAACTTTGCCAGAGAAAATACCTGATATCCACCACTATCAGTAAGTATGGCTCCCGGCCAGGACATAAACCTGTGCAGATCCGGAAACTCCCTAAAAAATTCCGGCCCCGGACGGAGATAGAGATGATAGGTATTTGAGAGAACGAGATCGTAACCAATCTGTTCCAATTCCCACGGGGCAACCGTTTTAACCGTGCCTTGCGTGCCCACCGGCATAAACACCGGCGTAAAGATACGCCTGCCCCGAATATTCAAAACCCCCACCCGCGCTCGGGACAAGGGATCCTTAGCCAATATTCGAAAAAAGACTTGAGATCGCACCAGATTTAACTATTCAACGAGATCCAAATCTAAATAGACAACCTTTCCCTCTAATCTTCCATTGTACCAACTCAGGCAAAAAATTATACCCCCATTTTCTTAAGGGCTAAAACACAAAAAATCAGATACAAATTTAGATCTCAAAGCAAGATCCTTATATTTCTACTTCTTCAAGCCTCAAAAGCACATCAGGCAAATCCAAAAACTAAAATTTCTTTCTTTTTTAATCCTTCACACCAAAATTTCCATTACGACCTTTACAGATCTAATAGACCATATAACTAACCATCTAACCTAAAAGCCTACTCACTTAATCTTCCTTATCTCCATCTCCCCAACTTGCCTGGCCTCACTATCTATATTTATCCCCACCAAATATATCTCTCTACCCACCCCCTCATACTTCTCCCAATACCTCCTCTCCTCTATCTGCTTTATCGCCACCTCCTGGGCATCTGTCTTTATCTCCACCACATATACCTTATCTTTTGCCAATACCACTATATCTGCCCTGCCCCGCCTGCTTACATCCTCTCCTCTTACCTCATAGCCCGTTGACATAAAAAACGAAAACAAGACACTTGCATAATACCCCTCATACTGACTTATTGGATTATTTGTGTGATAGTGATATGGAATGGACTCAAATAACCTCTTTACCCACCCTTTTATCCCCTCTATATCCCCTTCTCTTAACGCCCGCGATAACCCCTTACTTAACCCTACATCCAACCGGTCATCTGTCATCTTTTCCAACAAAAACTTGTTCAGCGCCTGCCTTACTTCCCTATTCGGTATCCGCAACTTATACTCTATAAACCCTTCCTCTGCTATCATCTCATCTATCGTCAGATACCCCGCCTGATAC
>JAMOOT010000249.1 GCA_027065215.1 Candidatus Omnitrophota bacterium
GCGATAAAGCAGATAGAGGAGAGGAGGTATTGGGAGAAGTATGAGGGGGCGGGCAAGGAGATATATTTGGTGGGGATAAATATAGATAGTGAGGGAAGGGCAGTTGGGGAGATGGAGATAAGGAGGATTGAGTAATTTGGATTTGTGGTTATTCGCAAAAGATTGTCGAATCCAAGACAGAAAAGTTATAGAAAGTTATAGATTAAAGAGGTATAAATTGAAGTTTGGGAATTTTGTGCTATGGGATTTTGTAGTTAAGTGCTTTACGATTTTCTCCTTCCCTTGTATAATCTTTGCGAATCATAGGTAAAGGGAGGAAGGTTGTATGTCTAAGGGGTTAATTGTACAAAAATATGGTGGGAGTTCGGTTGCCAATATTGAGCGGATAAGAAATGTGGCCAAGAGGATATCTTCTTATCGCAGGAAGGGGTATGATTTAGTTGTGGTTGTTTCTGCATTAGGCGATACCACCGATGAATTAGTAGAATTGGCTCATCAGATAAATCCTGATCCTAGCCCTCGAGAGATGGATATGCTTATGGCTACTGGTGAACAGGCCTCTTCGGCTTTGCTTACTATGGCGCTCCATAAATTGGGCGTTGATGCTGTAGCCTTAACCGGACCTCAGAGTGGGATTTATACAGATAAGGATTATACTAAGGCTAAGATAGTGAAGATTATACCTAAACGTATACATGAAGAAATAAAAGCAGGCAATGTCGTGATTGTAGCGGGTTTTCAAGGACTATCTCCAGATGGAGATATAGCTACCTTAGGTAGAGGAGGCTCAGATCTAACGGCTGTGGCCTTGGCCCATGCCCTTAAGGCCGACCTTTGTGAGATATTTACTGATGTCGATGGTATTTATACCGCTGATCCACGTATAGTAAAAGATGCTAAGAAGTTGGATGTAATCACCTATGATGAGATGTTGGAGATGGCTTCGTTAGGTTCCCAAGTTATGCAGGCCAGGTCAATAGAGGTGGGCAAAAAGTTTTCAGTTCCTATAGTAGTACGGAGCAGTCTCAACGATAGGCCGGGGACACTTATTACTGAGGAGGTAGATGGTATGGAAGGGGCAGTAGTGCGAGGTGTCAGTTTGGATAAGAGCGAGGCCAAGGTGACCATAGTTGGTGTTCCGGATAGGCCTGGCATTGCAGCAAGGATATTTAAAGAGATTTCTAATTCCGGAATAAGTGTTGATGTGATAGTGCAGAATGTAAGTTCAGAGGGCAAAACAGATATATCTTTTACTGTGGCAAAGGTTGATCTAAAAGAGGCCATTAAGATATTAGAGGCGGTAGTTCGAGAGATAAAGGCGGAGAAGATAGTAGCAGATGAAGATATCTGCAGGGTCTCCATAGTGGGGGTAGGAATGAGAAACCATCCTGGAGTAGCGGCTACTATGTTTGATGTTTTGGCGAAGAATAAAATCAATATAGAGATGATTAGTACCTCTGAGATAAGCATATCTTGTATTATAAGAGAAAAAGATGGTAAGAAAGCAGTAAATGCCCTGCATTCTGCATTTGGTTTAGGTAAAAAGACAAAGACAAAATAAATACTGTTTGTGAATATAATGCGCCCTATATATGAAGTCGGAGAAAGAATAGGCCTGAGAGAAGATGATTTAATCCCCTATGGCCGATATAAGGCAAAGGTCAAACTTCATCGTCTTTTTTCTCCCCCTATTAGTAATCCTCGTTATATATTGGTCTCAGCAATGACTCCCACCAAGTCCGGAGAAGGCAAGACCACTACCACAATTGGCCTTTCTATGGCCTTCAATCGCTTTAAAGGCAGGGCAGTCGCCTGTATAAGACAACCCTCATTAGGGCCATATCTTGGGGTAAAAGGTGGTGGAACTGGAGGGGGGAGGTGTCGTGTTTTGCCAGAGGAAGATATAAATCTTCATTTCACAGGAGATAATTATGCGGTTAGCACTGCTCATAATTTTGTCTCGTCCCTTTTAGATAATCATCTGTTTCGTGGGAATCAACTCGATATAGATATCTCTACTATAAATTGGCCCAGAGCAGTAGATGTAAGCGATGCTGCATTGAGAGAGGTGATAGTTGGCCTGAATTGGGATAAGAAGAGTCGCTATTTTCCCCACAAAGGGCAGTTTTGTATTACAGCGGCCTCGGAATTGATGTCGATTTTAGCCCTTTCTTGGGATGAAGAAGATTTCAAAAAAAGGATTGGCGAGATTGTCCTTGCGTTTTCTGACAAAGGCGAACCAATCCGATTGAGAGATTTAGGAGGGTTAGGTGCAGTGTGGGCGATGATGCGAGAGGCACTGATGCCTAACTTGGTTCAGGCCAGTGATGGTACGCCAGTATTTATCCATTCTGGCCCATTTGCCAACATAAGTATTGGGGCGAGCTCCATAATAGCCGACAGACTGGCTATGAATCTGGCCGATTATGTTATTACTGAGGCAGGGTTTGGGATGGACTGCGGAGGGGAGAAATTTATCAATATAAAATCGCGCCTCTTAAGGCGAAGTCCTGATTGTGTTGTTATTGTAGCCACATTAAAGGCGGTTAAGGAATACGGGCAGGAGAATCTTGCTCGACACATTCGAATAGCCAAGCAGTTTGGATTAAATGTAGTGGTGTTAGTAAATGCTTGGGAAGGGGAAGACGGGAAAAAATTAGAAGCACTCACCAAATTTGCTATAGATTCTGGTGCGGATAAGGCTTTTATCAGTCAATTTTATTCCCAAGGCTCGGAATTAGGCCAAGAGATAGTGGATGGGATAGATGATCTTATAGCCTCAAGATCTACTCCTCAAATACAATTTACCTATGAACAATCTGACGAATTGGCCGTTAAGTTGGAAAAGTTGTCTCGGGATGTTTATGGGGCATCAGGTGTGGCGTTTGAACCAATAGCCAAGGAAAAGTTAGATTTGTTTTCTGATAAAGGGTTTTCTTCCCTACTTATGTGTGTAGCAAAGACCCAATTTTCCTTTGGGCATCGAGTAGGATTTCAACCAGATGGAGGTGAGAAATTTCTAATTAGTGATGTTTTCCTATCTGCAGGGGCTGGATTTGTTGTTGCGGTTGCAGGCAGTATAACTACCCTTCCAGGTCTGCCTTCCAGGCCTCGAGCGTTGAATTTTGCTTTTTAACTTATTGCACCCCAATAAATAATAAAAGTTTTTAAAATTACTTGACTTTTAAGGCCAAATCGATTATTATTTAGTAATCATCTCCCCCCCTCAGGGACGGGCATTAGCCACCTGGTGTCCGTCCCGGCGCCCCTTTTAGATTTTTTATTTTTCCGATGGTATACTTTATTACAGTGAAGATAAATAGAGGGGGACCTCTGATATGTTTAGGAAGATAATAGGCATATTTTTATCCATACTTGTTTTGTTCCCTACGGGTGGGTTCCCTCAAGGTAGTTCGTGTTTTGCTTCCAGTTGGATAGTCAAGGGCAATCCATATTCAGCCCAAGTTATAGTGATAGAAGACCTCCATTATAGTCAAGAGTGTCAGCGCTCTATAGTCAATACTGTTTTGTCTTTGGTTAAAAAAAGGAAGGTGCAGGTTATTTTCCTTGAGGGCGCTTTAAAAGGAAAGATAGATCTTAGGGTTTGGCAGCCAGTTATTGGGGTAGATAAGGCAAGAAAAGTGATAGATAACCTATGGAGACAAGGTAGACTTACAGCAGGTGAATATCTATCTTTTCGACTTTTGGATAAGGTTGAATTTTATGGGTTAGAGGATTATGGTTTGTATCTTGATCACCTCCGTTTAATGCAGGATTGGGTACCGACCCTTAAGGTTATAGAGAAGGACATTTATCCTGAGAAATTTTGGAATCTGGCCCAGCGAAGAGATAAACAGTTTTCAAAAGAGATCCTCGATTATATACGCGCTAAAAATCCTGAACTTGCGCTTGTTATTGTAGGAGGCTACCACGCTAAGGCTATTGTGCCTGAATTAATGGCATCTTCTATCTCTGTGTCTTGGCTCAGGCCAAAGGTTTATTCCCTATCAACTCGCGAAAAAGAAAGATATTTTGCTTCTTTTCTTTCCTTAGGTAGCGCCCTTGCCTTGCCGATGAGGGTGGATTATAGGGTAAATTCCATGCGGTTTTGGCAATTGTGGAATCGAGTTGTAAGGCCGATAAAAGTTAGTGAAAAACTTGAACATCCACTTCGTCTTCCTTATCCGCTTTGGCAGAGATTGTCTGAAACCGTCAAAAGAGCAGATTTAGATCTATATTATCTTTTGAAAGGCAAAGGTTTTGCGTGGACAGATTATACAGGAAAGGTCCATACCATAGATGAGATAATTCGCTTTTGCGATAGAGAAAATGGAGTGCAGACCTCTGCCTTCTTGTGGGGGCTGTTGGCAAATGAATTAGTAAAATTCTATCACAAAAAGGCACTCACCATACCTTCAGGGATGAAATTTGCTGAGAATATGGCATTTCTACATGAAAAACTCCATTGGTTATTAATAAACGAACCATCGATTAAGAAAAAGATGCTTTCATCTGCCAGACAGGTATTAGGAAAGCAACTCTCTAATTATCTTGACTGGACAATACGGATCTATGGCCGGCCGCCGCGCAGATTTAAGTTAAAGAGAAAGAAGGAGATAGATTGGTGTTTGGAAGAACTTTTAGTTATAAGTTATCAAGAATATTCCTTACGTAGTTCGTTGTTTGATTATGCAGATGCCCTTGAGAAATTGGGAGTGGATTTCCCAGAAGACAGGGAAGAATTTGTTAGAAAACTTCAGAAATTGGCAGAATTGTGGCAGCCTTATAAAAAATTTATTAGTAAAGTCAGCATCTCTAAGGAGAAATATGAAATAGATTGGTTTAAGAATTCGATTGCCTCACTATCTTCAAAAAAAATAAAAAAATTAGCAGATCTGGTCTTAAAATATTGTGAAGGTAAGAAATTCCCTGAAGGAGAGAGTTATATCCACCATGTTTCTTCATTATTTACCTTCGTTCGCGTTCATCGTTCTCGAGATTTTCGTTTAGCCGCTATGTCGTTAGTGCACGTTATGAGTCTACCTGAAGCAGAGCAGGCCCTAACTCAAGCAGGATTTTCTGAAAAAGAAATAGATTCTTTGCTTAAGGAGATGCAGGTCTATAAACTCATATTTGAATTTCCTTATTCATTTGACGAATCCAAACCTTTACCCAGCCCGGATTTTTTAAACAATCTCAACGAATATTTATATCAGGTGATAGAACTCAATCATGCTATCTCTGGATTTAGATTGGCTGCTTATGACCTTCTTGTTTCTCTTGCTGAGGAGGGTGTGCTTTATGAGGAAGAAAAAGATAGATATTTGAGACTGGCTAAATATTTGATCATCCCTTTAGCAGAACGTTTAGGAGTGAATTGGTTATTCTTTGAGTTAAAAGATATGCTTTATAGGTATGAACATCCGGGTGTTTATTATTCGACATTGGCGAGAGTTCGAGAGGGATTAAAGGGCAAGACCGAGCAGGAATTTGCCGATGAGATTATAAGTAGAGTTTATTCAGCGGTACCGGAACTGAACGAATATAAATATTTTTGGAGAATGAAATCAATCTCTTCAATAGTAGAAAAGCAAAAACGGCGTAGATTAGATATCTCTGCTATAAATGACATCTTCGGGATGAAGATAGTAGTCCCTTATCCTAATCAGGCGCGTGATGTTGCTAATCGTTTAGCGTCGTATCTTTCTGTTCAGGTTGAAGAGAGAAAAGTAAAGGGTGGTAGTTATTTCATCTTGCAATTTAAACATAATTCGTTCCCTTGCGAGATACAGGTAAGAGATAATAATGTTGAAGAAATCCTTGAGAAGACTCACTTAGCCCACTGGAGATATAATCTGAAGAAGGTATTACCTCCTGCTTGGAGGGCACAGCGATTCAGGGCATATAACTGGCAAAAGAACCCGGTTTTATTTTTAGTAAGGTCCTTTATAACTCCGCAATCGAAAGAGACACAATGGCAATTAGTGAGATTTTCTACCCTCAAAGAAAACTATGATAAATTTTTACCCCAATCTGGGAGGTTATATATCTTCTCCCCTTATCAATATCTATTTTCCTCTCGCCCCTCTACTCGAGAGGAATTAGATCTGCAATACTTTTCCCAAAAACGTGTCTTATCTCGCATAAAAGAGCAACCTGATGCGATCTTTGTTTATTCTAACAAAATCTCTCTGTTTGAGATATTGCGATGGATGCGGACGTGGTTTGATTCTACTCCATACAAGCAATTATTATTAGTCGGGCTCTTTTTAGGGCAGATGTTAACGGGACACCTGTTTGGTCTTCATTGTACTGACTATATCCCGTGGATAGGGATGTTCTTGGGGTCGATTACTTTTGTTTCCCCATTTCCTGTTATATGGCAAATGGAAGATGGCCGTATGGTCAAAGTAGAATCAGTAAATAATGGAAAATTGAAACTGATATTAGATGATATCCAATATATAGTAGATCTCTTTGATTCACAAGGAGATTTGATTATACATATCAAAAATGACCTGCCTTTGCCTTTACTGAAGGTATTGATTAAAAAGATGGAACATAACTTAGGAGATTCCAATTTATTATTCCTTTGTTTTGATAATCCTATTGCCCTTGAATCGAAAATAAAGAGAGGATTGTTATTAGATCTACCCTCTGTTAAGGTGTCAGATAATATACTTGTTTGTTCCCCTCGAATAAAAGATATTGTATTGTGCTTCAATTGGTTTAGATGGAAAGTAAAACATAATATCTCTAATTTACTTCCACTATCGGACTGGGAATTTCTATTGGCGAGTTCAGGTAAAGAAGAGTTTATCGAACGGTTTGCAAAGGTCTATTTTGAAAAATTGAAACATATTGATAAGAAACTGGATGTATCCCAAGTTAATAAAAATGAATTAAAGTTTTTGAAGGAGATGCTTGAAATCTTGAACGATACTTGGCTGAGAATGGATGTTAAAAAACTGGTTCAAAATATAACCCGTTGGGCCCGAGATAGTTATCCAGATGGCGATGTCCGGGTGAGAAATAAGATAAAGTTGGGGATTCAATTATACTCCTGTGCATTCATTCCGAGTTTGGTGAAAGAGGTGATAGGACTTATCTTTCGCTGCAAAGGGAAAGAAGTCAGATTAGAACTCTGGGAGCAAGATGGCCGTTTGTATGTACGAATACAAGGGATCGGCAAAGGTATCAACAGAAGGAAATTAGCAAAATCAATATCGGAAAATTCAACTAACGATAAGGGAGAGACGTATTTGCCTCTTTTGATCAAAAGTCTGCGTCAAACTGGAGGGGATATTCGTATTATTTTGCCGTCAAGAGGGAAAGGGCAAGGCAACAGGTATTCAAAATCAGTTAAGGCGGAAACAAAGAAGAATAATGTGCCCTCGTCTGTGATAATAGAATTCAGTGCCCCGGCCTGGCAGATAGAGAGGAGAAAACGATCAAATAAGTTTTCCGTGACGGTAATCTCTGGGGAAAATACAAACAAAACTAATTGGAAAGCAATAAGTTATGCTTCTAAATATGGATTCTATTATCTTTCCTTAGATAACATAACAACCTTTCTGTTGGCCAGATTATCGCTTGAACATAGGGGACTGTGGCATCTTATTTTTGCGGATGATTGGGATACAGTAAATAATGCCCTCCCTGTGATTGTTGAAAAAGAACTCTCTCGATTAGATGTTAAATCGGAAGGCATATATTGGAATGGAATAGACCTTAATTTAGGCATTAGTAATCTTGGGTTTGAGGCAGAACTTGATGGTTATTTATCTCGCAATGAAGCGGGCCTAAAGGGTGAAGGATT
>JAMOOT010000250.1 GCA_027065215.1 Candidatus Omnitrophota bacterium
GGGTAAATCCATCCTCTTTGAGGGTGCCCAGGGGGTTATGTTAGACGTGGATTTTGGGACATATCCTTATGTTACTTCTTCCAATGCCTCAGTAGGCGGCATATTTTCTGGGACAGGGTTGCCTCCTAAGGCGTTAGATAAGGTGGTAGGCGTGGCTAAGGCCTATACCACGCGGGTTGGTGAAGGCCCGTTTCCAACGGAATTTAGAGATGAGATGGGAGAGAAAATAAGAGAATGGGGTGGAGAATTTGGAACCACTACTGGACGGCCAAGGCGTTGTGGTTGGTTTGACGCTGTTCTTGTTAGGTATGCGGTAAAAATAAATGGTGTAGAGGATTTGGTGATAACTAAATTAGATGTCTTGGATAAGTTGGAGACCATAAAAGTTTGTGTCGGCTACAAGTATAATGGGCAAGAATTAAGTTCCTATCCTTTTGATATAAAAGTCTTTTCCTCAGTAATTCCGGTTTACAAAGAGTTTAAAGGGTGGATGTGCGATACTTCTAAGATTCGTAGATTTGAGGACTTACCTAAGGAAGCAAAAGAGTATCTTGGCTTTATCTCTGAATTTGTTGGCGCTAGGATAAGTATGGTTTCAGTAGGTTCTGATAGAGAGGATGTGGTTTTAGTTAGTTAACGATTGATGGGATGTTAACTTGAGGAGGTGTCATATGGGAGGGCTTGGTTTAGTTTGGTTAGCGCCAGTGGGTTCTATCTTGGCCTTAGCGTTTGCTGGATTCCTCTCTTGGAAGGTGTTAAGGGCACCAGAAGGCAACGATAAGATGAAGGAAATTGCTCGCTATGTAAGAGAAGGCGCTACTGCTTACCTTAAACAGCAGTATAAGGTGGTTGGGATATTTTTTGCCGTAGTTTTCCTAATCTTATCTTGGATGGCCTATAAGAAGTATCTCACTCCTTTTGTTCCTTTTGCCTTCTTGACTGGTGGGTTCTTCTCTGGACTTTCTGGGTTTATTGGGATGATGATTGCTACCAGAGCCAGCGATCGTACTGCTGCTGGTGCTCAGGAGTCATTAAATAGAGGATTACGAGTGGCTTTCTCTGCTGGCGCTGTTATGGGTTTGGTAGTGGTAGGCTTGGGATTACTGGATCTCTCTATATGGTTTTTCCTATTGAATTGGTTCTACACAAAGTATCCGGATATCTTCAGTAATATGGACAGAATAACTGCCATTACCACAACGATGCTTACCTTTGGGATGGGGGCAAGTTCGCAGGCATTGTTTGCCCGTGTAGGTGGTGGTATCTATACCAAGGCAGCCGATGTTGGGGCAGACCTGGTGGGTAAGATAGAGGCTGGTATTCCTGAAGACGATCCAAGGAATCCAGCGGTTATTGCCGACAATGTTGGAGATAATGTCGGAGATGTAGCAGGGATGGGAGCAGATTTATATGAGTCCTAT
>JAMOOT010000251.1 GCA_027065215.1 Candidatus Omnitrophota bacterium
CCTAAACTCACGTGGGCTAATCTTTTCGTATCCCACCAAAGAGTCATCTACAACTACTACTTGCGTTACCTCTTCCGGAAATACTATAACATCTGGAATAGAGGCCTCTAATTGTAACCGGATTTCTTTTCCTCTATCTGAAGGATTAAGAATTATTCTATGAAAATCCTTCCTCCTCTCCTCTTCCTTTGTGGGAACAGATTCTTTCTTAAGATCGACTCTTTTCCCTTCCAGAGATTTAACCTCCAATCCTGTTTTAACGATCTCTCTTTCTCTCTTCCCTTCATGAGAAAATTCACTTAACACCGAACGCATTATCTCTTCTCTCTGATCTTGATATTTATTCAAGAGATCTCTCATTTCTTTTTCTCTTTCTTCCCCTTCCTTGTCTTTGCCATAAACCTGTTGTTCTCCCTCCTTCAAATAAATAAACTCGTCTCCCTCTTTTCCCATCTCATCTACAGATTGAAGTATATCAGATTCCACTTGAGCCTCCATCAATGCCCAACGCATAGATATCTCTCGATCCAATACTAAACTCGAATCCACACCAGAAACAGATCTCGCCCAGGCAAATTCTGGGAGAGCAACCATCTGGACAATTAATAGTATTCGGATAAAAGATGTAGCAATATTTTTAAATATATATCTTATCATTTTTATTGATTTTGATTATAACTACACTACACCGTGGAGCAAAACCACCCTTTATCCCTCCTCAAATACTATATTCCCAGGAGTAGACCTTCCCTGTCTCTTCTTGAACAGTAACCAGCAGTTTTTTGGCTCGAAGATAATCTGACCCATCAAATGGAACCACAAATTCAAATTCTGATTTAGATGGTGCATAAATTTTTGTTGACTTACTCCTCCCCACTAGCATATTATTTTCATCCATAGCAAAAACACTCACCTTCCCAATCAAGGCACAATTCCCTTTATTTCTTATCTTTAAAGTTATCCCCTTTTCCCCAATACTGGCCCCTAAAAGTTCTGCTTTTCTTAAAACCACTCCCTCCGGTTCTATCAAAAACAATGTTCCTATTCTGGTTAAAAACTGGATACCAACTTTTTTCTCTCCTTTTACTACATCACTGCCTCCAACATCTGTTTCAAAAAACAAAACCAAGTAGCAAGATTCTTTTATATCCTTTGGGATTTCCACCTTGTAATGAACTAATGATCTCTCCCCCGGGGCTAGTGTCATCTCTTTTGGAGAAAATCTAAACCACCTTTCGATATCTTTATAAATAGTTCCCAAGGGGAAAAACTTTTTCGAACCATTAAAGGGCTTTACATATTGCCACTCCATTGCATAAATTTTGACAAAAATTTTTCTGTCTTCCCTGTTCTCAACAGTGATAACACCTGCCTCACTGCTCCCTGGCGAAGCAGTTATTTTAATCTTAACCTTGTCCAGATTAACAAACGCAGCCCAGGATGGGACAACAAAACTCACACAGAACCCTATGATAATTGCCAATTTCAAATACAGATTTTTTTTCATCCTTCCCCCCTTAGTTTAATTAACAACCGCTGACAATCTTACGGGCAATTGATACTCCCCCGCTGGAATTTCAGATATATCTCTTACGCGAATTCGATACAAAATTCGAATTTTGGCAGAAACCTCATCTTTTTCCATTTTAAACACTATAGAGCTTAACCCTACTTTCTTCCACGGAACAATCGTCTTCCAATCCTCTCCTATTTTCTCCTGCACACAATATTGGAGGTAATCCACAGAAATCGAGTGATTGCCTGATCCTAACAAAAATTTATTATTCACGTCCTGAACTAAAGACACTTTCTCTGGGATATTAGAACGGATTGTCACTTCTATTATCCCTACATTTGACTCCAACTTTTTCGGATCTACCCTCACATCTATCGACGACTTATCCACACTAAACTCGACCTTAGGCAACACCTTTACTCTGGTCAATAGGTTGACAGTTTGTCCATCTTCTGCCCGCAAAGAAATCATCCCATCTTTTTCACCTGCCCTTGCTCTATCTGACGGTTTAAACTCAATTTTTGCCTCTCCATCCAATACTACCTCTGCCGAATGATCCAAAGACATCCAATCTCCTTTCTTATCCCCTCTTACAATCCGAAATTCCAATTCTGGCAAACGTCTATCTTTCATCAATGTAATCGGGCCAGATCCATCTAAGATTATATACGCAGTTTTATCGGATTCTATCAACAACTCCTTTCCACTCGAGATCTTCAATAAATTAATACCGGAACTACACGTTATCTTTACTGGAATGGTAACGAATTTCCTATTAGAAGGATCATCTTGCGAATATACAACCAATCCCAAGACACCCTCATATTCCCCACTACAAGATTCATCTCTCTCGTATTCCAATATCAATCTACTTTCCGTACCTTCTAATCCCGAAGAACTAAAAACAATCTTTGGAGAACGAGATACCAACTCACCATTAACCCAATCAATCCTTCCTGTAGAAGGGCCCTGAAACCTTACCCAACACCGGAGCAGATCTTTAACCTCCCCACTTCTTGACCGCAAAGGTTTAGCCATAAACTGCTCAAGTTTTACCCGTCCACCTGATATCCTTAGAAAAAGTTCATGCCTTCCCGAACCTTTTAACTCTATCTTATCTCCTCCACGGCCAACAACCACAGATACATCCTTTCCCCCAGCCAACAACGGCAAGGCCATCCCTGTCATCAATATTAACAACAATCCCCTTCTCAACAGTTTAGCAAACACAACCATTCTCTCCATTCTTATCCCACTCCTCACTATATATTAGAAGTGTTTTTTAAATTTTAAATAAAGTAAAACACAAAAACCACCATCTGTCAAACTAAATCTGGGCGGTAGAGGACTCGAACCTCTGGCCTTCTGAATGTAAGTCAGACGCTCTAACCAACTGAGCTAACCGCCCGCTCTTCTATCTTTAATTATAACTAATAAGAAGAAAAACGCAATGCAATCTTTTCTTCTACTTTCGACAACAAATCTTCCGGCTGGTAGGGCTTTACCATATAATCATCGCACCCACGTCCAAAGGCCTGCATATAAGGTTTCTTTAGGGCCGTTAACATTATCACTGGAATTCCTTCCCCGTAATAAATACCCCTTATTTCCTCTTCTTTTCGAATCAATTCTAATGTCTCCAACCCGCCCATACCTGGCATCATAATGTCTAATATGATCAAAGAAAAAGGCTCTTTTTCCAACGCAGCAAGAAACATACCAACTCCCTCATACCCATTATTTGCACACTCCACTTCATACCCTGCCTTGCGCAACCGCGTACTAATCACTTTCTGTACATTTATCTCATCATCGACTACCAAAATTCGAGAACCCATTTTTCACCTCCCCAGTTTTTCACTCGGAATAATAAAGTAAAACCTGCTTCCACCCCCTTCTCTATCCTCCACCCATATCTGACCGCCATGTAATTCTATTAACCCCTTAGAAATAGGCAGGCCAAGCCCGGTGCCCTGAGATCCCGGTCTATCTCCTCTGCCTACTTGGAAAAACTTATCAAATATCTTTTCTTTGAACTCATCTGGAACACCTGGCCCGGTATCTTCAACACAAAACCAAATCTCATTACCTTGAGAAAAGGATCTGACCTGCACATATCCCATCTCAGTAAACTTTATTGCATTACCAATAAGGTTTAACAGAACTTGAAGTATCCTATCCCTATCACACTGACACAACAAATCTTCACACTCACTCCGCAATTCTATCCCCTTAACTTCGGCCAACGGTTGCAAGGATCTAACTGCCTGCTCAACCATATCTCGAACAGATACTTCTCGTATATCCAAAACCAATCTACCAGACTCTATCCTTGAAAAATCCAAGAAATCGGAGACGATTCTGGTAAGTCTATCCACATCTTCCAAGACTGTGGAAAGCATATCGATCTGTTCCTCTGTGAGCGGACCAAGTTCCCTGTCCAACACCAACGCCACACCTTCTCTTATAGTGGTAAGGGGGGTACGAAGTTCATGTGAAACGGTAAATATGAACTCCGTCTTTAACTTATCCAATTCTTCCAATTGCTGATTTTTTTCTTTTAACTCATCGTAAAGGACCTTAAGATTCTCATGGGCCTCCCTAATCTCCATTGCCTGCATCTCTATGTCCCGTTTGGCTAATTGGAGGGCATATGTGCGGTTCTCTACCTCCTGTTCTAAAAATTCTCGGTAAAGATCGAGTTCCTTCTCTATCGCCTTTTCTTTTGTAATATCCACCATTACAAAGACAATGCCATTCAATCCCTTATCACCATGCACTATCGGAAAAGAAGTTACTTCAAAAGTTCCCCCATTTATCTCTATTGTTAATTCGTGCTTCTGTTTATCAGAGAATGTCTTATCTATGCAACAACTGACAAAAGGCATTTCCAATAATGCTGACATGTATTCTTGTAAAGAGTCTTTTTCCCCTAACCAACGCTTACACTGGCGATTTAGATAGATCAAATGCCTGTACCGATTAATCAAACCAATACCAACCTCAACACTGTCCAGCAGATGCAAATAAAGGTTTTCGTAATACTCCATTGCTTGTTGCTGTTCGTTATACTCCTTGCTAATATCTCGCATAATACCCATGTATCCAACCAAATCTTCCTGCTCGATTATCGGGGCGATATCCAATGCTGCCCAAAATAGATCCCCATTTTTCCGCTTATTTTGAATCATCCCTTGCCACTTTCGTCCCGAGGATATTGTCTGCCAAATCTCTTTATAAAAGCCATACGTATGATTGTTGCTCTTCCATAAACTTGGCCGATTCCCAAGCATTTCCTCATCGGTATATCCAACTATTGAACGCATTGCTGGATTAGCATAGAGTATTCTTCCCTCTAAATCCGTCAACACCACCCCTACTGGCATCAATTCCAACAACCTTAAGTCAGTTAAGTCTTGTGTTTTTACCACTTTTCCCCCTCCTTAGGGTTTTTCTATATTCAGATGGAGAAACCCCATGCACCTCTTTAAATGCCCGGGAAAATGCCTCTGGCGACGAATAACCCACCTTATAGGCTATAAATTCCAAATCCAACTCCTTATTTCGCATCAATCTTTTAGCCATCTCCATTCTCAATCTCAACTTTTCCTCCATAAACCCTGTTCCAAACCTCTTGCGAAATCTCCGACTTAAATACTTCGGGTGCAAATGGACTTCTTTGCTTACTGATTCCAAGTTTATTGAGGTATGAAAATTCCTCTTCAAGAATTCATAGGCTCGATCCAATGGATCCCCTGATACATCTTTAAGCAATCTCTGAAAGACCTCTCGGACTGTCTTTATATTGAAGGGCTTATCTATAAAATCATTAGCCCCATGCCTTAATGCCTCCACTACTATATCCTTTGACCCATAAGCAGTGCAGATTACCACTGGTATCGTTGAATCCACCTGACGAATTTCTTTCAAGACCTGAATCCCATTTATCCCAGGCATAACGACATCCAACACTACCAACCCAATCTCATTAGGAGAACGAAGCGTATTTAAACACTCTACAGGAGAACTTGTCCCTATAAAGTCATATTCGGGAAAGGCTAAAGAAAATGTCTGCCTTACAGCTGGCTCATCATCCAAAACCAATATCCGCTGTCCTCTTTTTTTTCTCCTACTCACATCAAGCCTCCTCTTATTAACAAGAGTACCAAAAACAAAAAAAAATCAAATGATAGTTTTCTACTTTTGCATGATATTTTTCTACCTGTACCCTCAATCAAAGATGGGACTTAACCTGGAAGGACAATAATAAACCGAGTACCTTTTTCCTCTTCTGACTCCACTGATATCTTTCCACCATGGGCCTGAATAATAGAGAAAACAATGGCCAAACCAACCCCCCTTTTTACTGGTATCTCAGGAGAATTTAAAGTAACGAACGGCTCAAAAACCCTATCTTTTATTCCCTCAGGAATCCCTAATCCATTATCTTCTACAATAATAACCACATCCTCACCATCTTTGTGAGCAAGGACTCTTATTCGCCCCTTTCTTTTCAAGACCTCTATTGCATTCAACAGTAGATTTTCTATTGCCGTTTGAAACAATCTCTCATCCAGTCTTGCCCGTAGATTGTCTTCACACACCAATTCTATCTTTATTTCTGTATTGAAAATCAAAGGAGTAACCGATTCGACTGATCTCTTTAACACATCAACCACAGCAACGTCCCTTCGCGATACAGATAAATCTTCCTTCAAGGTATTGAGATCGCGAAGAAACAAATCACATTCCTCTAACTGGATCTGACAAAGTTTTTGCATCCTAAAAACAAAATCTTTATCTCCCCTACGCTCCTTTATAGAGTCAATAAAGGCCTTTACAGGTAATAGTTTATTTTTCAATTCGTGGCTAATCCAGGCCACGGCCTTCCCCACTGCCCCGATATTCGAAGCAGTCTGATATTGTCTCAATTCCCTTATCATATGATTAACTGATTCTGCCAAGAGACCTATTTCGTCTTCTCTACGAATATCCAACTGGACATCTAAATTCCCTTTCCCTACCTCACGAATAAAAGGGATTATTCTCTGGAGGTCTCCAAACCAACCCTTAGATGTATGCCAGACTACTATAACAAAGCATACAATGAGGAGCAGAAACATCAACCACATCCTTCCATACCAGGGCAAAATGGCTCTAACAAAATCCTGCCACGACCATATATACCCCACCTGAATTACCCATCCCAAACTCGGCAAAGTAACATCCTTCAAAATACTTCGCTTCATTTTATCCCAAGAATACTTCTCACTATCCACCAATGAATCCCATAAAACCAGCCCATCCGTATCTTTTATACGGAATGATATAGAAGGCCTTTCAATCACATCCTTCATTTTGGCCAGAAATAGATAAACAGGGATTTCCATCCAAAGTTTACTTCCATTAACCCCCTCCAATCCTATCACCAACTCGGGCTCGTTATGTCTGATCAAAGAAACAAAGCAAGGAAATTTCGCACATCTTATGGAGGGTAAATCCTCTTTAAAGCATGAGCTGATTTTGTTCTTATTCCACTCCATCCAGATACAGGTTGCCTCTTTTCTCTGGAGATTCATCTCTATCAAAACCGAGCGGACCTGATCCGGAGAGGATATCACCCCCCATTCAAGCAAGGACAATATTATTTCCCCTTGGCCAATATAGTTGCCCATCTCGTTCTCTATCCGATAGGCAATCCTTTCTGCATAATACCGGCCCTCCTCCTCTAACATATGCTTCCAAAAGATAAAGGAATAGCCTCCTGTGATTATAAGAACTACAATACCAAAGGAGAACACAAGAACCCCAAATAAAAGGAAGATACGTAGCCATAGGGGTCTCAATTTAGGGGCAACCACTTATTTGCCTCTCTTTCTAATCCTAATCCAACCAAATTAGTAGTTATAACCAATGTAGTCTTTCCTTTGAGTTTTCTCACTAACTCCACTGCTTTTTCCCTTCCCAGTGCATCTAAATTTGCCAGTAATTCGTCCACTATCAACAGTGATGGTCGTCTGATTACTGCCCGTATAAGACCTAATTTCTTCTTCTGCCCTGTAGACAGGTTGCTGCCCATAGGTTCAATCCTCATATCCAAAGGAAGGTCTAATCCCCAAAACTCCAGCCATCCTAACAATTCTCTATCACTCACTCCCATAACGGAATGCAGCAAATTCTCCCTCAATGACCCAGAAAACCAAAAACCATTCTCAAAGACAACAGCAATCCTGTCCCTATTAGCCCATATAAG
>JAMOOT010000252.1 GCA_027065215.1 Candidatus Omnitrophota bacterium
AACCCATATGAAAAAGATTGAGACAACAATAATCCAAGTACCAACAAATAAAAAACTCTCACCCCAAACGTCCTCATTCCTAATCCTCCCATTCAATCACGCGAGAAACCAATTCCTTTGCCAATGCCTCACGGCTATAAAAAGGTCCATACTCACCTCTTCTGGTGATTATCGCAGATTGATAGTTGCTACAAAGTCCTGTGTTAGCAATTACAATCCTTATTCTGTTATCTTTATTCAATAACTGCCTTGCTTCTCTTTTAGATTCAGACAATGTATCCTCCAACTTAAACAAGACCAACCGAGATGTTCTGTCCAACAATTTAGGCCAAAGTTTTTCTAATCTAATCAAAGACAACGTGATATCCTTATTGGAGTTCAATTTGCCTGCAAAAGGCGCAACTCCAAAATCAGATACTGCAGCGCAGTGCAAAACCCAATCATAGCTCTCCTTACAACCCTCTATCATAGTCCGCAGGTCATCATAGAAGAGAAATCTACCTACTCGTTCCGTCCCTTGCCAACACACAAACTCTGATAACCACAGATCCACTTCTGCATCTCTATTTTTCAATTCCTCAAAGAGCAATTTGCCCAACTTACCTGAAGATAAATTGGTTATTACCCGCACACTATCTATCGGAACAGCCGTAGGGCCCACAGTAATCAGAACCTTCATAGTTTATATCTAAAATTTCGTAATAGTCTCTTCCGGGCAAGACTATCTTCTTCCGATTCAATACCATCGGGCATAAAACCATCCACGACCCCTAACACTCCCCTACCCTGCTTGGTATGGGCAACTATTACCTCCAATGGATTGGCAGTAGCACAAAATACACGACAAACCTCTGGAACCATCTTTATTGCATTAAGTACATTTATTGGATATCCCTCTTCCATAACAACTACAAAGATATGCCCTGCTCCAATATTTATCGCATTATTTGCGGCAACTTTTTTTAAATTCTCGTCATTTCCCTCAACCCTAACCAATCTCTTGCCAGAGGCCTCATTAAAGGCAAGTCCAAACTTTATATTAGGATTCGTTCCAACGATGACTTCATATATATCTTCCACAGTCTTGATAAAATGGGATTGCCCAATAATCACATTTGCACCTTCCGGTACACTTACATGGACTATACTCAACTCCATCCGCCACCTCCTCAATTGAAGGTAATTCCCACATATAAAACAATCAATTCAGATTTTAATTATACCACAGACCAACGTCCTCTTGCCCAAATTATCCCAATAGATATCCCCTGTTACAATCCTACCCATAGGATCTATGAGACAAGAAAAACCATCATTATTGGCCTTTATCACCCATACCCTAAATCTTATGGCTGCTATTCTTGCCATATTCAAATGAAACCATTGAGCCAATCCCTTCCCAAACCAATCATCGT
>JAMOOT010000253.1 GCA_027065215.1 Candidatus Omnitrophota bacterium
GAATGAGCCGGCGATAAAGCAGATAGAGGAGAGGAGGTATTGGGAGAAGTATGAGGGGCAAGGACGAGAGATGTATTTGGTGGGGATAAATATAGATAGTGAGGGAAGGACAGTTGGGGAGATGGAGATAAGACGATTATAAGGTTTAGGAATATAAGAGATTAAACAAAAAAAGCAGGAAATGAATCGTTTATGTTGGGAATATAGAGTATAGGTTTTGCTATTTTGCCATATAACAATTTTTAATGGTATAATTTTAGAATGAGTCAAAGGCAGTAAAAGGTGGCGTATCTTAACAAGGGGGGGCGAGGTGAGTTTGCAGAGGTTTTTGGAGATAAATCCGGTAGATAGATTTGAAGAGAACTATAAGCAATTTATTGATGAAAATTCTTTTTATGGTTTCCCGATAGATCCAATCCTGAAGGCAGAAGAAGCTTTGCTTAAGCCGGATGTTACTTCTATTGCTTATTTTTCTATGGAATACGGTTTGGCACCAAGTATCTATAATTCTTTTTTAATAAAGGGGGAGGTGTCTGAAGCAAATACATTCCGAAGGCATGAACTATTTTCCAATATGCGCTCATTGGATTATTTTTTGGATATCCAGATAGATAAAATGCTGGATTTGCCTATTTATAGTGGAGGATTAGGGGTCTTAGCAGGAGATACCACAAAGTCTATGGCTGATTTAGGGATGTCAGTCGTAGCTGTTGGGATTCTTTGGAATAAGGGATATTTTAAACAGAATTTTTGGTTTCGCTATGGTCAATTGCCAGAAGAAATGAATTGGGATCCGTGGAATTATCCTGGATTGATTCCATTGAACAAAAAAGTCAAATTAGAGATGCGAAATGAAACTTTATATCTTAAGTTGTGGAAATATTATGTGTATAGCTATGATCATAGATTTGTGGTGCCTCTGATTTTATTAGATGCAAATATAGATAGCAATGTAGAGGAACTTCAAAGACTAACAGATCAGTTGTACAGAAGTGATAATCCTTGGTGGAAGATATATCAAAGAGTGATATTAGGTTTAGGTGGGATGAAGGCGTTAGAGGCGTTAGGCTATAATGTGGTTCGGTATCACTTGAATGAAGGGCACGCGGCATTCGCATTCTTAGAAAAGGCTCGGGGGAAAAGTGACGAAGAGATAGAGCAGGAAAAGAAATCTTTTGTTTATACCTGCCATACACCAGTAGCAGCAGGGCATGATAGATTCCATATAAATGATTTGCGAATTGTATTGAAAGATGAAGATATAGCAATATTAGAGAAACTTGGTACAGAACCGGATAAGCCAGGTGTTATAAATCTTACACTGGTGGCAATGAATGCCTCCAATCACATTAATGCAGTTGCTTTAAAACATTCTTGGGTAATGCACAATCAGTTTCCGGATTATAAGGATCGGATTATTGCAATTACTAATGGGGTGCATACTTTGACATGGATTTCTGAACCTGTACGTAATCTCCTTAACAAGTATAGGGATGTATTGGGTGATTGGGAAAAGGATCCCACTAATCTGAAAAATGTGGAATCTCTAAGGAATAATTGGGATTTTCGGCGAGACTTGTGGAATGCACACCAGGAAAATAAGAGGCAACTGGTTTCCCTTTTGTGGCGCTGGGGAGTAGATGAAAATTCCTTTACCTTGGCTTGGGCCAGAAGAATTGCTGCTTATAAAAGGCCGAGTTTGATTTTGCGCAATCCGGATCGCTTGGTGGATATTGCCCGTCGTGTGGGGAAAATACAGATAATTATGGCTGGTAAAGCCCATCCTCAGGATAATTTAGGGTTTACCTTTATTCGAGAATTAATGGATAAGATAGACGCCCTCTACGAATATAGAAAGTATATCCGTATAATGATGTTGGAGAATTACGATACGTATTTTGGCAAGTTGCTTACCAATACAGTGGACGTATGGCTAAATAATCCATTGCCTCCTTTTGAGGCCTCTGGGACCAGTGGGATGAAGGCAATCCTCAATGGGGTATTGCAGTTGACTACGTTGGATGGTTGGGTGGTAGAGGCAGAAGATAAAGATATAGGCTGGATATTTGGCTACCGCGATGAGACTAATGATGCCAGTAATGAGATGAATCTCCGCTTAGATGAGGATGCAGAGGCCTTATATCAGGCGTTAGAAGAAGTGGTGGGTCTGTATTATTCCACAAATAAAGGAGGAGAGGTAGACCTTTCTTCTCCATGGATAGACAAAATGATTAACGCCATTTCTCAGGCATCTTATTTTAATACCTACCGTATGGTTAACGATTATCTCAACAAGATTTGGGAAGTGGATAGGGCATTTGCTACTGCTTAGTTCACTTGGATGTTTTGTTTATTTTCTATTCGGCCTTTTCTTGGCTGGAGGGTCTTTTTTATTTTGATAGATAAAATGTTGTGTGCTAAATTTAACCATTAGATTTTGTGGAGCATATTAGGAGGATATATGAAGACTATTGCCTTGATTGGCAATCCTAATGCAGGGAAGACCACCTTGTTCAATGCCCTTACTGGAGGGCAGGAGAGAGTAGGAAACTGGCCGGGAACTACGGTAGAGTTAGTGGAGGGAACTTTCTCTATTTCAGGAGAGCAGGTAAGGGTAATTGACTTACCGGGGATATACGGCTTAAGTGCCTTCTCATTGGATGAAAAGATTGCTCGGGATTTTCTTCTAAAAGAAAAGGTGGATCTTGTTGTCGTAGTTATAGATTCTTCTAATCTGGAGCGAAATCTTTATTTGTTGGTGCAGATTAGAGAGATGGGTTTAAATACTGTGGTTGCCCTTAATATGTGGGATGTGATGGAGAGAATGTCGGCCGAACTGAATGGAGATGTTTTCAAACAAGTTATTGGTGCTTGTGAGGTGGTTAAGACTGTTGGCAATCAGGGGCGGGGGATCGAAAGATTGAGAGAGGCGATTGCCCATTGCCTTAAGGAGAAAGATATGTGTCCAACCTTGCAGGTTGATTACGGAGAAGAATTAGAGCAAATTATAAACAATCTGCAACTCTTGGGATTGACTCGTAGTGAGTCTGTGGCCTTCTTGGAAGGGGACTTTTCTCTGGAAAATTTAGATGAAACAAAGATAGAAAAGGCCAAGGCCATTTATCTTGAGGCCCAAAGGTTACACGGTCCTGATCTCGCTCTTTACATTGCTGAGCGACGCTATGGTTTTATTAAAGGGTTGCTTAGTGAATCATTGCAACAACATTTGGATTTAGATAAACGACTCGCATTTACTGAGTATATAGATAAGGTTATTACCAACCGTGTTTTGGGGATCCCTTTGTTTCTTGTGGTTATGTATTTAATGTTTACTACTGTATTTAAGTTGGCAAATCCACTGGTATCCTTAATTGAATTATCTCTGAACTGGTTTAATGTGGCGATCTCTTCGGTTCTTGCTTCGTGGAATGTTCCTACTATCTTTGTTTCATTTTTGACCAATGGGATTATTGATGGGGTAGGCTCTATATTGGTCTTTTTGCCCAATATTTTTTTCCTATACTTATTTATTTCCATATTAGAAGATTCAGGGTATCTTGCCAGGGCAGCCTTTATTATGGATAAATTTATGCATAGGTTGGGGTTGCACGGTAAGTCTTTTATCCCAATGCTGATTGGCTTTGGTTGCAATGTACCTGCAATTATGGCCACTCGCACACTTTCCAATGAAAAGGATCGTATTATAACGGCCTTTATCATTCCATTTATATCTTGTTCTGCCCGTCTTCCAGTTTATGTTTTGTTTGCCGGTGCATTTTTCCCGGGCAGGGAAAATATTGTGGTTTTTTTATTGTATCTTGTGGGTATCTTGGTTGGGATAGGTACCGCTTGGGTTTTTAATCGACTTTTGTTCAAGGAGAAAGAGAGTTTATTGATAATGGAAATGCCTCCTTATCGGTTCCCTTCTATAAGAGTTATCTTGAAATTTTCTTATCTTCGTACCTGGGAATTTGTAAAAAAGGCTTGGACTGTAATTTTGGGAGCAGTGGTCCTGATATGGTTATTGGCTTCGTTCCCAAATGGGGTAGAATATGCTTCAGGAGGATCGCTTTTGGGAAGATTGGGGAAGATCTTAGCGCCAGTTTTTTCCCCAGCCGGATTTGGTTTTTGGCAGGCAGCAGTGGCGCTTTTGTTTGGGGTAGTTGCCAAAGAGGTGGTGGTAGGGACGTTGGGGACGCTTCTAGCGGGTGGAGAGGAATCAGCCCTGCGCACGGTTCTCCCTTATTATTTTACCCCATTGAGTGCAGTGTCGTTTTTGGTAATGACCCTTCTTTATATTCCGTGTGTCGCCACGATTGCAGCGATGAAAAAAGAACTTGGCTGGAAGTGGGCGGTGTTCTCTACTTTCTACACGATTATAATAGGTTGGATCTTGAGCGTTTTGGTATATCAAGGGCTTAGATTGTTGGGTTTATAGGAGGTAGTGAATAAGTCAATTCACCGAGGTTAAAAAATTTAGTGTAAAATAAGATGGTGAAATCATGTTGAGTCTTATATAACATATTGTGAATCAAGGGGGTGGAGGATGAAGATGGAGATGTTTGATCCACACGGCAGGAAGATAGTCTCTTCCTGGTGGCAGAGGCAGGGCTGGTTAGCCATTGTCTTGTTTGTGGTAGCGGTTCTTTTAATAAAGAGTTGTGTCTATCAGGTTCAGCCAAATGAAGTGGCGGTGGTGCAGAGATTTGGTAAGTTTATTCGGATTGATCAACCCGGCTTGCACTTCAAGTTTCCATATCCTATAGATAAGGCGACTATGGTATTGGTTGATTACATCTTTAAAGAAGAATTTGGTTTTCGAACGGTACGAGCAGGGATCAAGACAGTATATTCTGAGAGGACCTATAGAGAAGAATCGTTAATGCTCACAGGAGATTTAAATGTAGTGGATGTAAGTTGGGTAGTGCAGTTTCGTGTGAAGGATCCAGTAGCATTTTTGTTCAATGTCCGTGATAAGCGGAAAAACCTTCGGGATATCTCTGAGGCAATAATGAGAGAGGTGATAGGAGATTATACCTTTGATGAAGTATTTGTGAAACGGTTGGAGATAAACACCTTGGTGAAAGAGCGCCTTCAGAAGACATTGGATCGATACAAGATGGGAGTTCTAATTACCAAGGTTCTTCTCCAGGATGTAGATCCGCCTGATCCTGTAAAACCTGCCTTTAACGAGGTCAATGAGGCAAAACAGGAAAAAGAGAGGATGATTAACGAGGCATGGGAGGTCTATAATCGCAAGATTCCCCGGGCCAAAGGTGAGGCGGCTAAGATTATCCAGCAGGCCGAAGGTTATGCTGCTGAGATAGTAAACCGGGCCAAGGGAGATGCAGAGAGGTTTTTGGAGGTGTTGAAGGCCTATCGGCAGGCTGAGGATGTTACTCGCAAAAGGATGTATCTGGATGCGATGGAAAAGATTTTACGCCAGGCAGGACAGAAGTTTATAGTAGATGAAGATGGAATGAGCATATTGCCTTTGTTAAATCTGAATGAGCGTGGGAATGGATCTAAATGATATGATGATAAAGGAGATGAGCACTGACAATGAAGGAGGGTGGAGATGAGAGGTATAGGGATAATCTTGATATGTTTGGCCTTTGGATTGGTGTTGTTCTTTGCTTCAGCCTACACGATAAATGAGACCCAGCAGGTGATAATCACCCAATTTGGGAAACCGGTAGGAGAGCCCATTACTGAGGCAGGGCTACATTTTCGCGTGCCCTTTATTCAGAAGGTGCACTATTTTGACAAACGCATTTTGGAATGGGATGGAGATGCCAATCAGATACCCACTAAGGATAAGCGATTTATCTGGGTTGATACCACTGCCCGATGGAGGATAAAGGATCCTCTTAAGTTTTTCCGATCAGTAAGGGATGAAATAGGCGCTCAGGCCAGGTTAGATGATATCATTGATGCTGCGGTAAGAGATGCAGTAAATGGGAGCCGATTGATAGAGATAGTTCGCACCACCAATCGGATTGTAAAACAGTTTTCCAACCAGCCCAGTGATGCCAGTATACAGTTAGGGGTGATGGAGAAAATATCTAAGGGTAGAGAGCAGATCCGAAAAGAGATATTTGAGCAGGCCAGTAAGATGGTGCAGGACTTTGGGATAGAGTTGATAGATGTGCAGGTAAAGCGGGTTAATTACGTTGAGGAGGTTAGGAGGAAGGTGTATGATCGAATGATTGCTGAGAGGAAACGCGCTGCAGAGGAATATCGCTCTGAAGGGAGAGGAGAGCAGGCCAGAATAGAGGGGCAGACCGAAAAAGAATTGAAAAAGATAATGTCTGAGGCCTATCGCAAGGCCCAGGCAATAAAAGGTAAAGCAGAGGCCACTGCCCTTAAAATATATGCAGATGCCTATTCTCAAGGGTTGGACTTTTTTGAATTTAAGAGGTCCTTGGAGGCTTACCAAAAGGGAGTGGATAAGAGCACGACATTGGTCTTTTCTACCAAACTCCCATTCTTGAAATATTTGAGTATAGATAAAGAACAATGAGAATCATTGAAGTGATGGAAATTATCGTTTACAATATCTGACTATGGCTGAAGAGGATATTATACGTTCCAGGAAGGAAAAACTTATACGGTTGCGGAGTATAGGGGTAAATCCCTTTCTCAGAGGGGTTAAGCCTGAGGCCTCTGTTAGAGAGGTTAAGGAGAATTATCAGGAAGGCAGATCTGTTAGTGTTGCAGGTCGTATTACTGCTTGGCGGGCCCATGGCAAGGTAATCTTTTTTGATGTTCGCGATGCGATCGATAGGATTCAGGTCTATGTCCGGAAGAATGATGTGGAACAACAGGTCTGGGACTTGCTTGATCTTTTGGATATAGGGGATATTGTTTGGGTAAAAGGGACATTGTTTACCACTCGCACAGGTGAGATTACCATTAAATTGGAGGAGATAAAACTCCTTACAAAATCTATTCGGCCTCTTCCTGAGAAGTGGCATGGGCTTAAGGATGTGGAGGTTCGGTTTCGCCAGCGGTATTTGGATCTTTTGGCTAATCCGGATGTGCGAGATATATTTATTACCCGGACTAGGACCATCTCAGCAATCAGACGCTTTCTTGATCAGCGAGGATATCTTGAAGTAGAGACACCAATGCTTCACCTTATACCCGGTGGGGCTGCAGGTCGTCCGTTTATAACCCATCACAATGCCTATGATATAGATCTGTACTTAAGGATTGCTCCGGAACTCTACTTGAAGCGGTTATTGGTTGGAGGGTTTGAGAAGGTATATGAGATAAATCGCAGTTTTCGCAATGAAGGTGTCTCTACCCGACACAATCCAGAATTTACTATGCTGGAGGTCTATACCGCATACATGGATTATCAGGACGTGATGAGGTTAACGGAGGAGTTGCTTTATCAGGTAGTCTTGGAAGTAAAAGGAAGCCCCAAGATAGTCTATCAGGGCAAAGAGATAGATTTTACCCCGCCATGGGATAGGATCTCATTTGCTCAGGCAGTAAAAGAGAGATTTGATATAAATCCAGACGATCCCACTGAAGTGATAATACAAAAACTACCTAAACGGGGAATAGGTGAAGTGGATGCTTCTCGCCTATCCCGTTCACAGGTGGTTAAGTTAGTAGAAGATTTGTTAGAGATAGAGGCCAGAAATAAGCCTGTATTTTTCACCGATTACTTTTCTATCCTCTGTCCTCTTGCCTGCCTTCGAGAGGATAATCCGAGTTTGGCTGAACGG
>JAMOOT010000254.1 GCA_027065215.1 Candidatus Omnitrophota bacterium
CGCCCCCAAAATCTCAGCGATTTTCTTCTGTTCGGGGAGTGGGGGAATAGGAATTCTAAGATTAGATAATTCATCCTTAGTAATTGCCCTAAAGGTGGAACCCTTCCCGATACCTTCAATGCGTCTCTTCTCTTTTTGAAACCAATAAAAATAAAATATATTAGAAAATCCCTTTATTCTTATTGCTGCTAAACCTCTCCCTATACATAACCTATAAGGACACATATTAACATCCCCAACTGGTGCTCTTACAGAAATTAAAATGTCTCCCTCCTCTGCTATTTTTGTAGGTTGAGTAGTCCATAATATGGGAGAAGGGCACATACTCCCAAACTCAGCTTTCCCTTGGATGAATGGAAGCCCTTCTCCTTTTTTGTTATAACTTTTCCCCGGTGGGGATTGCCCCATTATGAGATCCATTTCTTTCGACTCTTTTAACCTCACCACCTCCCACTCTTTCGGTATTCTGCCAATTTCTGCCTGTTTGAATTCCCTATCACCCATTATTCTCTCTCCTTGACAAAGTCTTCCAAATCATTGATAGCAGCTCGAACTACCTCCCAGCAAATCCTCGCTGTATCTTTATCAGGAAACTCCCGACGAACCCTCTGTTCCCATGGATGCACAAGATTACGGTATTCTCTAAGTATATGGCTAAATTTCTTAACATCGAGCTGTAGCCAACCACAATCGTGAGCAACATTTATCAAATCATTTAAATTCCATTCTCCAAATTGTCTTATTTTGCCATTTTTGTCTTTCGGCGATGACGGAACTCGGTTCGCTTCACGCGGATACTTTTGAACAAATGCAAGTAATACACCCTCAAGTACACTTCCCATAAGAATTATTGCAGCCAAATATGATTCTCCATTAACACAATTAATAATTTCTCTCCATCTGGATTTTAATATTGAAGCAAGATTTGAATCACTTGTAAGTTTGTCAAAATCAGGAACTTGTATCTCAAACTGCCTTACGCTTTTATCTGGATCTGGAACTGTTGGTAAAATTTCTTGAACTTTAGGTATAATACCATCCATGTAGACCCTAAGCCCCTCAACACTTAAAATGTCATTTAATCTCTTTATTGCCTCATTTGCCTTGTGTGGTTCACCTGGATATTCTTTAGGATTCGCTACTCGGAGAAGAATCCTTCGTATTTTGGAAGGATCGGCATTGTATTCTCGTAAACGATCTAATGTCCACCATTTTCGTGTAGAACCATCATGATCTGGACATTGTAACCCAGCATTACGAAAGAAAATAGGTAACTCCCATCCCTTCCTATAATGGGGTCCCGCATCCCCACAAATAAGTTCAGCCAGTATTTCTAGAGTTTTTTCGTCTAATCTTTTCATTTTTTAAATTCCATCCTCTAATTATTTTCTCCTTGCCCTCTTTACAATCTTACCATTCTCATCCATAACACCTATTCCTGTTCCCTCAGTAGATTTCAAGGCGTTTTGGATATTTCTATCATTCACAGCAATATATCTAGCTTTCGCTGACCTTTTCACCTGATTTATTCCCTGATATATTCCGCTTTTCGTAGTCTCAACTTCTATCACTCTATCTTTTGTTACTATATCTATTCCTTTGTGCTTTTTATATTCTGTCCCAAATTTCTTAGCCAGTTTCTCCGCAACTTGATCATGCTTGCTTTTAGCCATAATCCACCTCCTCTTCTCTGTTCAATACCCCAACTCCTTCAAATATTCTTCTATTTTCTCTGTTACGTTTTTAATTCGTTCATCTATGGAAAGTATCTCACTCCACTCTTTAGCCACATCTATGTTCTCTATCTCTTCCTCCGGAAATACATAAAGCGTAACATTCAGGTTATAATCGTTCTCTTTTATTTTTTTTATCTCTACAACTCTTGAAAACCCATCGATATCTTTAAACTCCTTGTATGCTTTGACTATCTTTTCTATATGCTCTTTTCCCAACCGGTTAAGTTTGCGAATATCTGGGTGCTTTTCGTATTCTTGACTCGCATTTATAAACAGTATCTTCTCTCTTCTGGCCTCTGGTTTGTTTTTATTAAGGATAATTATCGCTCCCGGTGCTCCTGTATTGTAAAAGAGTTTTTCAGGAAGAAGAAGAACAGATTCTATCAGGTCAGCATTGATGATGTTTGTTCTTATTGCCCTTTCCTTTCCACCTCTGAAAAGGCATCCATTATCTATAACAACTCCTATCCTTCCAGTTTCATCTTTTGCTGAAGTTAACATATGTTGTATCCATGCCCAATCTGCAGATTGGCGAGGTGGAAATCCATATCTAAATCTCTCTCTCCAAAACTCTCCTTTTTTTAATACATCTTCCTGATAACCATCTTGATTCCAAGGAGGATTAGCAATAACCACATCGAACTTTTTTAGTCCGTTTTCATCTTTAAATCTAGGGTAAAGCAGCGTATCACCATAAGCAATGTGGCAATTGCTGATATCATGTATATAAAGATTCATCTTTGCAATAGATAATGTACGCCTTTGGTGTTCTTGACCGAACAAAAGTAATTTATCCGCCTCTTCTCTTGATTGATACTTTTCCTCAACAAACTTATAAGCTGAGATCAACATACGACCTGCACCACAGGCAGGATCATACACGATCTCTGTAGGTTTGGGATCTGTTATTTCTACTAGCAAATCTATCACTTCCTTAGGAGTATAAACTTCACCTTCTTTCGCTTTTTGGGGGGCAAAGTATCGCAGAATCCATTCATAAGCGTCTCCTAAAAGGTCTGGAGAGGCATTTTCAAGAGACCTCGTGCTAAACAACTCAACCAATTGTCGCAAGATCTCTGTATTTTCCCGATTGCTGGCAAATTGTAAGAAATCCATATTCTCAAGCATATCCCTTAAAAGAGGGTTTTTCTCTGATAAAACTTTCATCGCCATAGAAAAATTCTCAGCAAGGCGGGCCGGATCCTTTCTTATGTTATCCCATAAAAGATCTTCAGGAATATCTATATCGTGATAAGCTGAATTTTTAGCCTCTCTCAGAGCCTCATCTTCTGTAAATCCATCATTAATCGCTTCCCGATACACCCGTTTAAACTCTGCCTGCCATTTATCACTAATTCGTTTGTAAAACAGAAGTAGTAGTATAAAAGTGTAATCCACTCTAGTCCTGATAAGGTCAGCTGCCGCTTTTACCAGTCTTTCCAAATCTCCCCTGGTAAATGATTCGCCTTCTGAAGAAACACTATCAAACAAGATTTGGTTTCTTGCTCTTAATCTATAAATTCGTCTTCTCGCATCACTTTCATCAAAACTCGCCTCTAACAACTTCGACTTCCTTAATTCAGATAAAATCACCTTTACCTGAGATCCTTCATCTTCAAATTGTTCTTTCAAAACTTTTGCCGCTTGTGCAAACGAAAATTCTTGTAATTTGAACTTATCCCATAAGGCCTCATAGCGTTTTTCAAGCCATCTTTGCATTTTAACCTCCTACATATAGATCTATGGGCTTATCAAAAAAGTCTTTATGTTTTAACTTACCTTTCTAAAAAGAGAATAACATATACTTGTGTGAGATGACAAGGGAATTTAGCAAAAATCTTCTGAATACTTGTTCCCTCAACTTAACCTTTAAATTAACAGCGGCAGGAAAAGAGTGTCTTCGCTTGAAGCGCAATGGTGCTCACAAGGGGCAAGATGCCTAATGTGCCTCGTTCTAATTCTAAGATGCCTCCTCCTCTTTGCTCTCCTACTGCTCTTGATCTCCCAGCAATTCCGACACTTTCTGCAAGAGGAACTTCTTGTCAGAAGTTAATCGTGGCGAATACTTCATCTCTTCATCCCTTTCCTTCATTCTTGCCTCCTGTTTTGCTCACTACCTCACGTGTAGTATACACTATACTATTCAAGTCATCATAACAACTCAGGTGTTACATTGTTTGTGTAAATTATTTTACACTTTTGTTTCAATCAAAAGCAATAAAAGAAAAAGCGTCATACTGGTAGAGACAAGACTTAGTGTAGTCATAAAGAAAAAATCCCTGCCCGGTCCCTACTTTCCCGAAACCCTGGCGAGATCAGTATCATCGGCGGTGGAGATGGAATATTTTATGCAAATACCGTTCCTAATCAACCTACTTATATATATCCTTTCTGTGCCTAATAAGAGACACATCCACTATTCTTTTTCTATCGTCTACACTGTAGACTATTCTATAGTCTCCAATCCTAACTCTATACAAACCATATCTTCCCTTAATCTTCACGGTCCCCTTAGGTCTAGGATTAAGCGATAAGGATTCGAGTTTCCTTACAACCCGGGATAATATATTATCTGGCAAACGTTCTAATTCCTTAACAGCAGAACGAGACAAATAAACTTCATACATAACCACGCCCTCACAAACGGCCTTTCCTTTCCAATCTCTTCTTCACATCTTTTAGAGAACAACGAGGCTCTTTTTTGCGGTCTACAAAAACAATTGTATCGTAAAAATCTTCCCACAACTTCCCATATCTATTTAAATTGATTACAACTGCCTTCTTCTTCCCATGTTCATCCAAAATAAAATCCACTCCCAACATCCAAAACCTCCTTTTTATATGCTACCGTTATTAATTCTAATACGCCAAACTATTCGAGACAATCTCCAACTGACAGGTGCAACATATAATATTTTGTGCAAATTTAGTTGGAATGAAAACAAAATAATTTCCTCCTGTTTAGGAGGACTCTATCAACAGGATTAACCCAGTTAAAACCGACTCTCTTTAATATAAATGCAACCTTAATACCGGAAGGGCAAATAAAAAAAGAAATCGCAAATCGAATCGTGCATCGCACAAATAAAAAATCCCTGGCGGCTACCTACTTTCCCGATCCCTCGCGAGATCAGTATCATCGGCGGTGGAGGGCTTAACTGCCGTATTCGGAATGGGAACGGGTGTTTCCCCTCCCCTATGGCCACCAGGGAAATTTGAAAATGTATCAATTAGGTCTAATGAGAGAATCTCTTGCGGGTTCTCACCGAAAGGAAATTTATGGTTAAGCCGGTCGGGCGATTAGTACCCCTCGGCTCAACACCTTGCGGTGCTTACACCTAGGGCCTATCAACCTCGTAGTCTCCGAGGGCCCTGATAGGGAGGTCTCGTCTTGGGTCGAGCTTGGCGCTTAGATGCCTTCAGCGCTTATCTCTTCCGGACGCGGCTACCCTGCTTCTGCCCCTGGCGGGACAACAGGTACACCGTCGGTCCGTCTACCCCGGTCCTCTCGTACTAGGGGCAGCCACCCTCAGACCTCCTTGCGCCCACGAGAGATAGAGACCGAACTGTCTCACGACGTTCTGAACCCAGCTCGCGTACCGCTTTAACCGGCGAACAGCCGGACCCTTGGGACCTTCTCCAGCCCCAGGATGCGATGAGCCGACATCGAGGTGCCAAACCGGGCCGTCGATAGGAACTCTCAGGCCCGATCAGCCTGTTATCCCCGGAGTACCTTTTAGCCGTTGAGCGACGGCACTCCCACTAGCTACCGCCGGATCACTAAGCCCGACTTTCGTCTCTGCTCGACCAGTAGGTCTCGCAGTCAGGCACCCTTATGCCTTTACACTCAACGTGCGATTGCCGACCGCACTGAGGGTACCTTTGGGCTCCTCCGTTACTCTTTAGGAGGAGACCGCCCCAGTCAAACTGCCCGCCTGGCACTGTCCCCCTGCCGGATTCACGGCGAGAGGTTAGAACCTTAGTACACCAAGGCCGGTATTTCACTGGCGGCTCCCCCCGAACTGGCGTCCGGGGTTCTCAGCCTCCCGGCTATTCTACACATGGCGCACCAAAATCCAATACCAGGGTACAGTAAAGGTTCCGGGGTCTTTTCGTCTACTCGCGGGCAGGCTGCATCTTCACAGCCACTACAATTTCGCCGAGTCCCTGGTTAAGAGAGCGCTCCCGTAGTTGCACCATTCGTGCGGGTCGGAACTTCACTTATCCGCCTATTTTTCAGCGGACAGTAGACTATACCTTCACCTCGCCAGTTCCCTTAGAAGGGCCTTCTTCTTGTACTTGCGCTTGCCAGAGCAATTCATTGAATAGGCCAAGTCTATTATCTCTGGCAAGTACTTCTTACTCAGGTGCCAATTCTGCCTTACCATTTGGCATATTTTTTTGAATGTCTCAAAATCCCTGCGTTTGTCTCCTTGGAGGGGATACTTCTCAAAGTGAGGGATTATCTTCTCGGTTAAGTCATCTATCGACCTAACCTCGTACTTGTAGGTGTTATCCCCTCGGGAAAACCTTATCCCTCCGCAGGAGAAATAATCCCGCAGAGACTTTATTAGTTCTAAGTTCCGCTGATTGAGGGATATTGCAAAGTAAGGCCTGGTCTCTATTCCCACCCGAAGTCTTCTCCTCAGGTTGAACGAGACCCCGAATGTCCCTTCTCCCTCAATCAGTCCGGTAACATACCATGGATCAAGCATAACTGCCTCCTTGCGTTATAAGGAAGGCAGCCCTCCATAGGAACCCTTTTTCGGCGAGGGCCCGGCGTCTTGTCCCGCCAATCTATCAAGGATTGCACGGGACCTCCCCTTTCGGGTCAGTCGTTACGGGGTCAATCCCAACAGATTCCGATTTATCGGAACCTCTCGGGACGACTTCCCTCGGGATTCCTGAACCTGCCCAACCCGCAAAAGTCTTGCAGATCCAGGTTCCCCGATATGAGCCGGGTTTTTCCACTATCCCTCACGGGATAGGGGGGCAAGTTTGTGCTCACCCGACAAGGAATTTCGCTACCTTAGGACCGTCATAGTTACGGCCGCCGTTTACTGGGGCTTCGGTTCAGGCCTACGCGTCCGAAGACGCCTCAACCTTCCCCTTAACCTTCCAGCACCGGGCAGGTGTCAGTCCCTATACGTCCTCTTTCGAGTTCGCAGAGACCTGTGTTTTTGCTAAACAGTCCCGAGAGCCTCTTCGCTGCGACCCCAGGAAGCTCCCTCCGCAAGGGAGTTCACCTCCCAGGGCACCCCTTCTCCCGAAGTTACGGGGCCAATTTGCCGAGTTCCTCAACCAGGGTTCTCTCGAGGCCCTTCCCGCTTTTACGGGTGCCTACCTGTGTCGGATTCCGGTACGAGCAGTCAAATAACTCATCCGAGCGGCTATTTCTTGGCAGTATGGCGTTTGTCCCTTCGGCTCGGCCGTAGCCTCGCCTCCCCATCACGCCTCCCCTCGCATAAGCGAGAGTACACGCTTGGACCAGGACATCCAGCACCTGGCAGACATAGCCTCCTGCGTCACCGCCGGATTGATAACGCTATTTGACTGGTAGCCGAATATTAACGGCTTGCCCATCCCCTACGCCAATTACGGCCTCAGGTTAGGGTCTCGACTAACCCTGGGCGGATTAACCTTCCCCAGGAAACCTTAGGCTTTCGGGCCTCCGGTTTCTCGCCGGAGTTTTCGCTACTCATCCCGACATACTCACTTCCCTGCAGTCCAGCAGACCTCACGATCTACCTTCAGCCCGCAGGGAACGCTCCCCTACCGCTGCCGGATTCCGCAGAATCCGACAACCCGCAGCTTCGGCACCAGGCTTGAGCCCCGATCATTTTCGGCGCAGGACCACTCGACCGGTGAGCTGTTACGCACTCTTTAAATGATGGCTGCCTCTAAGCCAACATCCCGGTTGTCTAAGTAGCCCCACATCCTTTACCACTTAGCCTGGATTTAGGGGCCTTAGCTGGCGGTCTGGGCTGTTTCCCTCTC
>JAMOOT010000255.1 GCA_027065215.1 Candidatus Omnitrophota bacterium
GGAGATAGTGACATCATCTTTAATTAAATTCGCATCCTCTGGGTCGGATATGCCTTTAGTTACTCCATTTGATGAGTTTCCATCGTCAACACCAATAATTAAATGATGGGCCTTGGCAATATTATTTATAGTAACTGTGTAGTTTCCAGTATGGGCTGAGTTAGATGCATCTGCTTCTAAAATATTTTCATCAGAGGATATAGCAGTTTTGGAGAGAAAAGAAGAGGTAGTGTCTATCTTATCTGCTGCCTTATATAAATCAACCAGCTTTGAGCTAAGTGACGTATAATTATCTTCCCTTGCCTGCTCATTTTGAATGTCCTGTTGAATTGGGGTTAAGAGCTGGAGCTGTTTTACCTGAACCAATTGATCAACAATATCATCTGGGAGCCCGCTGGGTCTTCCATTTGGGTATGCATTGTAGATTGAGCCAAGGGCCATTTATAGGTCTCCTTGTTGTTTTTATTGGATTATAGTCCTTGCAAAAGCTGCAGGGCAATAGCTGGGTTCTGGTTTGCCTGTGCTAGCATTGCTGCTGCTGCCTGACGCTTGATGTTGTTTTGTGTAAGTTCTGCTGCTTCTTTTGCAACGTCTGCATCAACAATCCTGGAGTTTGCATCTATTAATTTTTGGACATAATTGTTTAAGTTATTGATTGTGGACTCAAGCCTGTTTTGAGTTGCACCAAGCGATGCCCTAAATTTATTTAAGTCACTTATCGCCTGATCAATTCTGTCGATGGCCTTAAGGGCGTTTTTAGCAGTCAAGATGTTTGTGGTCTGTAAGTACATTTGTTGTTCAGCTGCAGAGAATCTGTATCGGATTCCATCTGTCTGCTTTCCATTTACTGTGGTCAGGTGAATAGATTTAAATACATCTTTATTTCTGGTGAAATCTGTCTTACCTTCACCTACTAATTTTCCCCCAGATGTCCTTACTTTGGAGAAGTGAAAAGTCTTTCCTGCATTGTGTGCCTCACCAGCCTCCCAATAATCACTTATTTTAAATTTAGTAGGAGCTGTTACTGTAACAGTCCCTCTAATTACGGTGCGAGCTTTGATTGCAGTAAATTTACTCCCGTCGTGATAAGTAAGTGCATAACCATGTTGGGTAAATGCATCATTATCCCCACCAGTAAATCCAGCTTTTGCAATTAGATGTTCGCCATGTTGAAGATTTGTATTTACAAAAAATCCCTTTGCACCGTGAAATAGGTTTACAAAGGATTTGTCTATTGGCTTTTGGTTGGCGGGGGCACGTACATTTGTTTTAGCCAATGTATTCGCTGTGTTAGCTTTAGTTCCAGCCCTCTCAGATATCTTTATATTTCCGCCATCAAGGTTGTTTAGTTTCAGTTTTCCGCCTTCTGTTATCTTGGCAGTTACTCCCAAGGTCTGGGACATCT
>JAMOOT010000256.1 GCA_027065215.1 Candidatus Omnitrophota bacterium
AGGAGGTTCCTCTCCGGATTGAAGTTGCAGTTTTGAGTAATCAAGGGTAGTGGCATCCAGTCTTGGACAGGTTCCTGTCTTGAATCGGCCCATTGTAAACCCCAGTTCTTTTAGATTATCTGCCAAGGCATTGCTGGGTGGATCAGTGAGTCTGCCTGAAGGAAAGTGTTCTAATCCGATGTGGATAAGTCCGTGCAGGAATGTGCCGGGGGCAAGTATGACCGTCTGACTGTAAAATCTTCGGCCAAAGTTGTCCTCTATACCAATCGCCCGTTTATCTTTGATTAATATCCTTGTTGCCTCTGCCTGCCAGAGAAATAACTTTTTAGTGCTCATTACTATCCGTTTCATGTAGTCTCGATAAGCAAACCGATCTGCTTGGGCCCTACGGGACCAGACCGCTGGCCCTTTGCTTCGGTTGAGGATTCGGAATTGAATACCCGCGAAATCTATTGCCCGGGCCATCTCTCCCCCTAATGCGTCTATTTCCCGCACTAATTGTCCTTTTCCAATCCCTCCGATAGAGGGATTACACGACATCTCTCCTATTTTGTCTATAGAGTGGGTGATTAAAAGGGTATCGATTCCCATCCTTGCGCAGGCAAGGCTGGCCTCTATTCCTGTATGTCCTGCACCTACTACAATTACATCTACATCTCTGTGTTTCATCGTGCTATTTGCCTTATGTTTTACATTTTCAATAATTATATGTGAAAAATGTAAGTTAGGATAATTGTTTTAATTTGCAAGGATTGGTTAGGATTAAGGTTAGAGAAATAGTTGTTGGATTTTACCTTATATCTCTTTAAGTTGTGGTGGGATATTGGTAGAATAAAATCGTATGAGACCTAAAGAAAAGGAGCCATTATGGATAAATTGATGCCGATAGGGATACAGGATTTTAAATCATTGAGGCAAAGCGGGTATCTTTATGTAGATAAGACAAGATGGATTTATCCATTGCTTGCTGAAGGGTATAGAGAAGAGATGAAGTTTCCGCCGTATTTTCTCTCTCGCCCGCGCAGGTTTGGTAAGAGTCTGTTGTTGTCCACGATAAGGTATTTGTTTGAAGGGGAGAAGAATCTGTTTGAGGGGCTGTGGATACATAATAGGTGGGATTGGGACAAGAGGTATCCGGTGATAAATATCTCATTGGGAGGAGCGAGATCGATAGAGGATGTGGTGAGTGATTTGAAGGATCAGGTAGAGGCCAACGCAGAACGCTTGAATGTGGAATTGGAGAGTGAAGATGTAGTGATACGGTTTCGTCAGTTAATAAGGGGAGCAAGTGAAAGATATGGTGTTAGGGTAGTAGTATTGATAGATGAATATGATAAACCGATATTGGATAATCTGGATCAGAAGAATGTAGCGACAGAGATAAGAGAGTATTTGAGGAGATT
>JAMOOT010000257.1 GCA_027065215.1 Candidatus Omnitrophota bacterium
ATTTCTTTTAATAAGGCTTGCTCCCGGAGATCCGGCAAGAGTGATGGCGGGTGAACATGCATCTCCCGAGGCACTTGCTGCGATGAGAAAACAATGGGGCTTAGATAAACCTATTGTAGAGCAATATATTATATGGCTCGGACATGCATTGAGGGGAGATCTCGGGCGGTCCATTCAATCTCATGAATCGGTGTTAAGAGAATTATTGCTTCGTTTCCCAAATACGTTTGAGCTTTCTTTATTTGCTATTATCTTTGCACTGCTTATTGGCCTTCCTGCGGGTATTATTTCCGCAGTAAAACGTTATTCAATATTTGATTACGGCAGTATGATCCTCGCTCTTTTCGGGGTGTCTATGCCTGTATTTTGGTTGGGCATAATGCTTCTTATGATTTTCGGAATTGAACTAAATCTCCTGCCCATTGGTGGTAGGCTTAGCGTATATATAAGTCTGAAACCTATTACACATTTTTATTTAATAGATTCATTGCTGGAATTAAATTTTCCGGCGTTTTTTGATACGATAAAGCACCTTATTTTGCCTTCCGTAGCTCTTGGAACGATACCTATGGCATTTATTGCAAGGATTACACGCTCCAGCATGCTTGATGTTTTGCATCAGGATTATATTAGAACAGCACGTTCCAAAGGTCTTGCCGAAAGTAAGGTAATAAGAAAGCATGCTTTGAGGAATGCACTTATACCTATTCTAACTGCTGCCGGGACGGAGTTTGCATTGCTTATGGGGGGTGCAATACTTACCGAAACCGTTTTTTCTTGGCCCGGTATAGGTACTTACATAGTTCAGGCGGTTAATGCGAGAGACTATCCTGCGGTCCAAGGTTCTGTAATATTTGTCGCACTGCTTATTTCTATTGTGAATTTAGCTGTGGATATTACCTATGCTTACGTAGATCCGCGAATTCATTATAAATAGGAGGTATACTAAATGCATCACTCCATACTGTTCGATACAATGAGATCTTTGAGAAGGAACAAAGCTGCTATGTTTGGGCTTTTAATAATTATCGCTTTTTTGCTTATGGCCATATTTGCCCCGAAAATTGCGCCTCATAATCCGCTTGTGCAAAATTTGGGAAACAACCTCAAACCCGGTTTTTGGGCAGGTAATCATAACAATTTGTTAGGGACCGATGAATTTGGAAGAGATCTCTTAAGTAGAATAATTTATGGTTCCCGTATCTCACTATCCGTGGGGTTTATAGCCGTTGTTATCGGTGTGCTACTCGGTGCGAGCGCAGGGATCATTGCGGGTTTTCTCGGTGGCTGGGTGGACGAGGTAATAATGCGAACTGTTGACGTTATGTTCTCGCTTCCCTCCATATTGCTTGCTATTGTTATCGTAGCGATATTAGGAAGAGGTTTGGACAAAGCAA
>JAMOOT010000258.1 GCA_027065215.1 Candidatus Omnitrophota bacterium
AAGATAATAGGAATTATGTTGAGCCTATCCTTGAGGAGGATAGTGAAAAAAAAGAAATATCTTCAAAGAGTAATGCACAAAAGAACAAGAAAAAACACTCTACTAAATCCTTAGCAAAAATTAAAGAACGCCAGGCTAAGGAGCATGAATATGAGCTTAATAAACAATTTGAGGCAGAAGCCAAAAAAAAGCTACCTTTACTTAGTATCCAGACTAATAATCCGCTTGATGAAAAGGGATTTGGACCTCGCCGTGGAGAGATATGGGTGCGTGTTAAGCCAGATAATGCACGAGAGTTAAAACAAGTAATGAAGAAACTTGCTGATCTTTATCGCAGTCGAACCGGTTATAAAGGACCTATTACTATAATGCACTGGGTTGGAGGAAGACCGCATTTTAAAATGACCTTTCCCGCTAATGATGAGAATGAGTAAAGATACTACAGCTTCCCCAACTTCACTATTACTGGTGGACATGGCGGACCAAAGGTGAAGTTAAAGTGCGCCGAGGGATAATATATTAAAACATCTCCATCGGCAATGAGTCTCACTTTATTTCTAAAAGTGGACATTGCATCTTTCCAATCTGTATCTCCATGACTTGGTTCAAATTCAATATTAGCACCGGATCTTAGTGTCACACCTTCAAACCAGATATTTCCATAGTAGACTTTTATGTTACTTGATGAGATTATGATGACCTGCTTTGTTCCTTCAGCTCCCATGTGGAGATAATAAGGGCCATTTACTGGATCGCCTTCATCAATGAAAATATCGCAGTTGGCAATAAAGGTTATATTGGATATTTTATTACTGGAAGGGGTATGAGAAGGAATTGTTGGGGACCCTCCTGAAGAAGGCCGTATTACTGCCGCTGGATGCGTTCCCTGGTTGGCGCAGTCAAAAAAGATTATAAGCCTTTGGGAAGGCACATTGGTAAGATCAAATAAATAAGATGGAGCACCAAAGGGATGGAGCCAGTTATCTACCTTACCATAAAATATATTATCCGTGCCTGCGTCTTCAGGTGTGTAAATAATGTCAGCCTTTTCCTTCAGTTTTTCAAGATATTCATCATCAATGGGCTTTATTGACTCAAGTTCTGGCACACCTGAATAGGTATGATTCAATTGAGTAGGGTTTCCGTTGTTCCATTGTATGGTGGTACCAACGGGAAACAAATTAATTACTGGACATTCAAGGACCTCGCCATGAGCAAGTAAGGAAGCCTCTTTTAGTAAGGGAATCTGGTTTGCCGGAAACTTTATATCTCCCTGGGCATAAACTTTACCATGTTCAAGGCTTGTGCACTGGAGTCTTACTTCTCCATTTTCTTTAAGAGACATTATGCCGTATCGCTCTAAATACGCCACTGCAACCCCTCTAACCT
>JAMOOT010000259.1 GCA_027065215.1 Candidatus Omnitrophota bacterium
CGCTCTGGTCGAGGCCTTTGATTTCTCCTCTACTGATTTTGTATTTGATATGTGAAAGATAGGCTAAAGTGCCCTTGCCCCAGTGGCGATTTTATTTGCTTTAGATTCTTGTGTAGAGTCCTATTCTCAAGTTATCTATGAATTTCTCTTTTCAGATAATTTCTTTTGTGCTAATGTATTCTGTTTATATCAGTTTTGGTTGTGGTAAAGGTGTCTTTGAATGGTTTTTAAAGGGGGTAATTTCTATGAAGAAAATAGGTATAATCACAAGTGGAGGGGATTGTGGTGGGCTCAATGCTGTGGTAAAGGGTGCAGGTTTGATGGCCTCTCGTTTGGGAATAACTGCATATGTGATTCCTAATGGGTATGCTGGGCTTTATAATCTTATCGATTTTTCAGATGAAGAGTTAGTTGCCCTTAATCCAGAAAGAGCAGATTTTATTGATGCCAATCTTGCGGGTTCTGAGGCTGGACACTCAAGAGTAAAGGTGCGAAAGATTGATGACCCAAATAAATATGAGCGAATAAAAAAGGGATTGGAGAAATTTGGGATTGAAGGGCTGGTAATAAGTGGCGGAGATGATACTGGAAGTGTAATGGTAGACTTAACCGAACATGGAATAAAATGTGTGCATGCCCCTAAGACGATGGACTTGGATCTGCAAACGTATTCCGTGGGAGGAGACTCTGCAATAAATCGAATTGCTATGTTTGCCCAAGACTTGAAGACTACTGGACGGACTCACAATAGGATAATGGTAGTGGAGGTATTTGGGCGATATGCTGGACATACTGCATTTAGAGGTGGTATAGCAGCAGATGCCGATGCTATATTGATCCCGGAGATTCCAACTGATTTTGATGTGCTTTATGAGCATTGTAAGCAGAGGTATTTTGATCGCATATTGAATTCCGATGTAAAGGCAGGCACATATTTGATAATTGTAGCCGAGGGGATAAAGGATGCAAGCGGAAGAGAATTGGTGGATGACTCTGCCGGAACAGATGCCTTTGGCCATAAGAAACTGGCTGGGGCTGGGAAATATGTCTGTCAGGAATTGACTAAAAGGTTTAAGGCCGATCCAGAGATTCCAGATTTAATGAAGAAGGCAAGACTCTATGTCCCGGGGATATATGAGATTCCTGAAGTGAGAGACGTGCGACCAGGGCATTTGGTTAGGAGTGGCCATTCTTCTGCTTATGATGTGAACTTTGGTAAAGAAGTAGGAGGAGCGGCTGTTCTACTATTAAGTAAGGGGGTAGTCGGAGTTACAGTTGTAGGCGTTTATGGCACAGAGATTCGTTATATACCCACTACTGAGGCTATAAGGCAGAGGCATGTGGATCTTGCCCAAGTTTCTTTTCACGAGCAACAAGGTGTGTGTTTTGGAAGGCGTCCTGAAAATTATCAACCTACATTGAGGTCGATAGAAGGCAAGGTGGAAAGATATATGTGAATGTTTGGTGAGTTTGTTGTCTTGCTTGTGATTTACCTGCTGTGGTAAGATATCAAATAGGTTTTGCTCTGGAGAGGTGCCGGAGTGGACGAACGGGTGCGACTGGAAATCGCATGTACCCCCACAAGGGGTACCCAGGGTTCAAATCCCTGCCTCTCCGCCAGGGTTGTTTTTCAGTTGATTTTGTTTTGTTAGTGTTCTCGAATAATCAAGGAGGTGACTAATGTTAGAAAGGCTTTCCGAGGCAATTAGATCTGCAATTGGGGTTGAGGGAAATTCAGTAGTTATTAAGGACGAAACCATGCTTATATCAAAGGCAATAGATGATTTGGTTTATGAGCAGGCCTTAGGAGATGATGATAATCTTCGGTCATATTGCCGGTATCTTATCTGGGAGATAGCGCGTCAGAGAGGGATATATCCTGCCTCTATTCATGATTTCTATATTGCTCGGGCATCGGATGCTTGGGGAGGAACAACCGTGCCTGCTATTAACATACGAGGATTGACCTATGACACGGCTCGTGCTGTATTTAGGGTGGCTAAAAGGTTGAAGACCAAGTCTTTTATCTTTGAGATTGCCCGCTCAGAGATCGGTTATACTGCGCAGCCCCCTGCTGATTACGCTGGCTCTATTTTGGCTGCAGCAATAAAAGAGGGTTATACTGGACCGGTCTTTATCCAGGGAGACCATTTCCAGGTCAATGCCAAAAACTATAAGGCTGATCCTGAGAAAGAGATTGCGGGTCTGAAGGCCTTAATCGATGAGGCTATAGCGGCTGGTTTTTATAATATTGATATAGATACCTCTACTTTGGTGGACTTGTCTTATGAGGATGTAAATGAGCAGCAGAGGTTAAATTACGAGGTTTGTGCCCAATTGACTAAATATATTCGGGAAAAAGAACCCGAGGGTATTACTATATCAGTAGGAGGTGAAATAGGAGAGGTAGGAGAACATAACTCCACCCCTGAAGAGTTGCGGGCGTTTATAGGTGGTTTGAGAAAGGAATTGGGCGACATTATTGGCATTAGTAAGGTCAGTGTTCAGACTGGGACCTCACATGGTGGGGTTGTTCTTCCGGATGGGTCTGTGGCTAAGGTGAAGGTGGATTTTGATATCCATAAGGCATTAGGGGAGATATGTCGCAAAGAGTACGGTATAGGAGGTACGGTTCAGCATGGGGCCTCAACCTTGCCTGATGAGATGTTCCACAAATTTGTTGAGGTAAATACCTTAGAGATCCATTTGGCTACTGGATTCCAAAACATAATCTACGATAGCCCTGCTTTGCCTCAAGAGTTTAAAAAGAAAATATACGATTGGCTCTATGAAAAGTATGGTTCAACTAAAAAAGTAGATGAGACCGATGAGCAGTTTATTTATAAGAACAGAAAGCGGGGATTTGGCCAGTTTAAAAAGGAGTTCTGGACTCTCCCTGATGATGTAAAGGGAAAGATTACAGAGGAGTTAGAAAAGAAATTCGAGTTCTTGTTTAATCAGTTAGGGGCAAAGGATAATGCCGATGTTGTAGAGAAATTTGTCAAAAAAGTAGAGGTTAAAAAGGGCCCCGCTGATTTTGGGGCAAGTATTGATTATTCCTTTGAAGGAGGCGAGTGATGCGAAGTGATGAGGTAAAAAAGGGGTTAGAGCGGGTTCCCCATCGGGCATTGTTATACGCTACGGGTATTAACGAGAAGGATCTTACTCGTCCGTTTATTGGTGTTGCTTCGGGTTTTACGGATATAATACCTGGGCATGTGGAATTGCGGTCCTTAGAGAGGTTTGTTGAACGAGGGATTGCTTATGCAGGTGGTGTGCCGTTTATCTTTGGTATCCCAGGGATATGTGATGGCATTGCTATGGGCCATAGTGGGATGTTCTATTCCTTGCCGTCTCGAGAGTTGATTGCTGATGCTATTGAGTGTGTGGTAGAGGCGCATAAGTTTGATGGATTGGTTTGCTTAACTAATTGCGATAAGATTACTCCTGGTATGCTTATGGCTATTGCACGATTAAATATACCAGCAATAGTGGTTACTGCTGGGCCAATGATTGCTGGTAACTTCGCTGGGCAACGATTGTCTTTGGTGAGAGATACATTCGAGGCCTTGGCCAGATATAAAAAAGGAGAAATAGACGAGGACACGCTTAACAATTTAGAGATACGCGCTTGCCCGGGGGTTGGTTCTTGCCAGGGGCTTTATACTGCCAATACAATGGCTTGCCTTACTGAGGCCCTTGGGATGAGTTTGCCTGGTTGCGGGACGGCCCCTGCGGTTTTGGCTGAAAAGAAGAGGATAGCCACTTATAGCGGGGAGCGAATAGTGGAGTTAGTTAGGGAGAACATTCGACCACGCGATATTATGACAAGAGATGCTTTTGAGAATGCGATTACAGTTGATATGGCCTTGGGGGGGTCTACCAATACTGTACTTCACCTTTTGGCTGTAGCCCATGCTGCAGAGGTGGATCTGCCCTTGGAGGTCTTTGACCAGATAAGTCAAAGGACGCCTCACATTGCAAGTTTGCGGCCTGGAGGGGACTATTTTATGGAAGACCTGCATTGGGCGGGAGGAATCCCTGCAGTATTAAAGACCTTGGGAGATAGGATAAAAGATAATCTTACTGTCAGTGGAATGAAGGTAAGGGATATTCAGAAACGGGCTCGTGTGTTTTACTCAGATGTGTTAAGGCCAATAGATAAGCCTTATCATCCAGAAGGAGGATTAGCGGTTCTTTGGGGTAATTTGGCTCCAGAGGGAGCAGTTGTCAAGCAATCAGCAGTAAGCGAGAAGATGTTGAAGTTTAAAGGGAAGGCAAGGTGTTTTGATAGAGAAGAGGATGCACTTAAAGAGATATTGGGAGGAAAGATTCAGGCCGGTACAGTCATAGTTATCAGGTACGAAGGCCCTAAGGGTGGGCCTGGTATGCGGGAGATGTTGGCGCCTACCTCTGCTGTTATTGGCATGGGGTTGGGAGAGTCAGTGGCCTTGATTACTGATGGTAGGTTTTCAGGGGGAACTCGTGGCCCGTGTATTGGACATGTCTCTCCTGAGGCCGCTGAAGGAGGACCAATTGCTTATGTGAAAGATGGAGATGAGATAGAGATAGACATCCCTAATAAGAAGATAACCTTACTTGTTTCGGATAAGGAGTTAGAAGATCGAAAGAAAAAGATGAAATTATTGGGGCCGAAGATTACCAAGGGATATCTTGCTCGTTATTCTAAGATGGTGACTTCTGCCTCTAAAGGTGCAGTATATATGGATTGATTGAACAAGAGATGGGAGGTTGTTATGGCTAAGATTTATTATGAGAAAGATGCAGATATGTCGGTTCTGAAGAACAAAGTGGTGGCGGTTATTGGGTACGGTATTCAAGGCAGGGCCCAGGCCTTGAATCTGAAAGACAGCGGAGTGAATGTGGTGGTTTCAGAATTAGAAGGGACGCCAAATTACGAACAGGCAAAAAAGGATGGCTTTAATCCGGTCGATGCCAGTTCTGCCGCTGAGAAAGGGGATATTATTCAAATACTTACTCAAGATCATGTCCAGCCATATGTTTACAAAAATTTTGTTGCCCCACATATGAAAAAAGGCAAGGCCTTGGTATTCTCTCATGGGTTTAACATCCATTTTAATCAGATAGTTCCACCACCTGAGGTAGATGTTTTTATGGTTGCTCCTAAGGGCCCCGGGTCTTTGGTGAGAAAGATGTATGAAGAAGGGAAAGGTGTCCCTTGTTTGGTGGCTATTCACCAGGATGCAAGCGGAAATGCCTTGAAGTTGGCCCTTGCTTATGCTAAGGGTATTGGGGGACTAAAGGCAGGTGTTATAGAAACCACATTTAAAGAGGAGACAGAAACCGATCTGTTTGGAGAGCAAGTAGTCCTCTGTGGTGGCGTAAGCCAGCTAATAAAGGCAGGTTTTGAGACATTGGTCGAGGCAGGTTATCAACCTGAGATTGCTTATTTTGAATGCTTGCACGAATTAAAACTTATAACTGATATGATATATGAAGTCGGTATTGCTGGGATGAGAAAGCGCGTGTCAGATACGGCTGAATATGGGGATCTGACTCGAGGGACGCGAGTTATAAATGATTCAGTAAGGGCTGAGATGAAGAAAATACTTAAGGAGATTCAGAATGGTGAGTTTGCGCGAGAGTGGATTTTGGAAAATCAGGCAGGAAGGCCAGTGTATAATGCCTTGGGTAAAAAGGAGGCCAACCATCTGATCGAGGAAGTGGGCCGTAAGTTAAGGAAGATGATGCCTTGGATGAAAGGGGAGTAGCCGAATAGGAATGCACGATATCATTACCTTTATAATGGCCGGTGGTAAGGGGGAAAGGCTTTACCCCCTTACCAAGGATCGGGCCAAGCCAGCAGTTCCGTTTGGGGGGATTTATCGGATAATAGATTTTCCTTTGAATAATTGTATAAATTCCGGATTGCGCAGGATTTATGTCCTTACCCAGTACAAATCTACTTCCCTCCAGAGGCATATCAGTTTAGGGTGGAATATCTTTACACGCGAGATAAATGAGTATATAGAGGTAGTTCCTGCCCAGCAGAGGGTGGGGGAGATGTGGTATCAAGGAACAGCGGATGCAATCTACCAGAATTTATATGCAATTAGGCAAGAGAACCCAGAGGATGTGCTTATTCTTTCAGGTGACCATGTCTATAAGATGGATTATCGAGAGATGATTGATTACCACCGTTATATGGATGCAGATGTTACTTTGGCCGCTGTCCCAATGAGTAAAGAATTATCCAGCCAGTTTGGGATAATAGAAGTGGGTAAGGGGAATAAGATAATTAACTTCCATGAGAAGCCAAAGGATCCAGTGGTGATGCCTGATGACCCTGATAGCATATTGGTCAATATGGGAATTTATGTCTTTAAAAGAGATGTTTTGATTGAGGAATTGGAAGAAGATGCTCGAAAGAAATCTTCTCATCATGATTTTGGGAAGAATGTCCTCCCTACTATGTTGAAAAAGAAGCGTAAGATGTTTGTCTTTCATTTTCGGGATAAAAATGGTAAGAAGCCCAAGTATTGGCGGGATATTGGGACAATTCAAGCCTACTATGAGGCCAATATGGATCTGGTAAAGGTTACACCTGAATTTAATCTCTATGACCGGGATTGGCCGATTAGGACGTATCAAGTTCAGTCTCCGCCAGCCAAGACTGTGTTTGCTGGAGGAGATACTGGAGATAGAATCGGGTTGGTTTTGGACTCGCTGATAAGTAATGGTTGTATTGTGAGTGGTGGGAAGGTTGTTCGTTCTATCCTTTCTCCGGGAGTGAGGGTAAACAGTTATGCTGTTGTAGAGGATTCTATTTTGATGAATGGCGTGAATATTGGTAGGTACTCTAAGATTCGACGGGCAATTATAGATAAAGGTGTCCATGTCCCTCCAGGCACGCAAATTGGCTATGATATAGAGGAAGATAAAAAGAGGTTCTATGTCCATCCGTCAGGTGTGGTGGTAATCCCTAAGGGGACACAGTTGTCGTGATAAAGAAAGCAAGATTGTCCCATACTGATCAGATATATGAAATTATAAGTTCATTTGCTAAGAAGGAATTGCTCCTGCCTCGCTCAAAACCTGATATCTATGAACATATTCGCGATTTTTTTGTTTGGGAAGAGAACGATAAGATATTAGGATGTTCTGCTTTGCATATTGTCTGGCAGAATTTAGGGGAGATAAGGTCTTTAGCAGTTAGAGATGAAAACCAAAACGATGGTATTGGACGAGAATTAGTCTTGTCTTGTCTAAATGAGGCCAGAGAGTTGGGATTGAAAGAAGTGTTTGCATTGACTTATGTGCCGAGTTTTTTTGAGAAGTTGGGGTTTTGTTTGATTGATAAACACCAGTTGCCACGTAAGATATGGACCGATTGTGTAAATTGCCCTTATTTCCCTGACTGTAAGGAGCAGGCAGTAATAATAAAGATAAATTAGTGTTTTATCAGGAGGAGATAGATATGAGTTGGGAATCTGTTATTGGTTTGGAAGTCCATGTGCAACTGAACACAGATACAAAGATATTCTGTTCTTGCAAAAATGAGTTTGGAGCAGAGCCAAATACCAATGTTTGTCCGGTATGTCTGGGGTTCCCTGGGGTCTTGCCAGTATTTAATAAACGAGTGTTGGAATACGCTATAAAAGTGGGTCTTGCCTTGAATTGTAAGATTGCCAGTTATACGAAGTTCGATCGAAAAAATTATTTTTATCCTGATTTGCCCAAGGCCTATCAGATCTCTCAGTACGATATGCCAATATGTGAATCCGGGTATTTGGAGATAGAAGTAAATGGGGCCCTTAAGCGTATTGGGATAAAACGAGTTCATATGGAAGAGGACGCTGGCAAGTTGATACATGAAAAGGATTATTCATTAGTGGACTATAACCGCACAGGGGTTCCCCTATTAGAGATAGTTTCAGAGCCGGATCTTCGCTCACCTGATGAGGCCTATGAATATCTAACTGAGTTAAAGCAAATCGTGCGTTATCTTGGGGTCTCTGATTGTGATATGGAGAAAGGATCTCTAAGGTGCGATGCGAATATTTCAGTGAGGAAAAAAGGCGACACACAGTTTGGGACGAAGACAGAAATCAAAAACCTGAATTCGTTTAAAGGTGTGCGTTCAGCATTGGAATATGAGATAAGACGCCAGATTAAATTATTAGAAGCGGGAGAGACGGTGATTCAAGAAACCAGACTTTGGTCGGCTGAAAGGCAGATCACAATCCCTATGCGAAGCAAAGAAGAGGCACACGATTATAGGTATTTCCCAGAACCAGATCTTCTTCCAATAGAGGTTTCATTAGATATGATAAACAACATTAGAAAAGAGTTACCTGAGATGCCTCGGGAAAGGAGACACCGGTTGGTGAAAGAGTATGGAATCACTGATTATGATGCTAATGTGATTTGTTTAGAACGAGATTTTGCCGATTACTTTGAATCCTGCGCGAAAGTTTGTAAGAGCCCTAAGCGGTGTGCTAACCTTATGATTACTATTCTCTCTGAGAAACTTAACGATTTAGGGATAGATATATCTCAGTTAAAAATTAGCCCTAACGCATTGGCTGAATTAGTGGACCTCTGGGAAGAAGGGAAGATTAATAATCTGGTGGTAAAACAGGTCTTGGAGGAGATGATAAACACTGGTAAATCGGCCAAAGATATAGTAGAAGAAAAGGGATTGTCGCAGGTCTCGGATGAAGGAGAATTAGAGCGTTTCGCTAAAGAAGCGATAGAGAAAAATCCCAAGGTTGTGCAAGATTATCGATCAGGGAAAAAGAATGCAGTTATGTTCCTTGTAGGACAGGTTATGAAGGCCACTCGGGGTAAGGCCAATCCCCAAAAGGTGAGGGAGTTGTTAGAGGGACTGTTGGAGGATTAATGCGACTGGTTTGTGTAGGAGATAGGATTACTGTGGAGGCCCTGACAATAGTAGGGGCTGAGCCGGTGGAGGTCCAAGATAGGTCCTCTCTATTAGAACAGGTGGAAGGCCTTTTAAAGAATAAGAATAATATTGTCTTGGTAACTCAAAGTGTAGCAGAAGAGATACAGAATGAACTTGAAATGTGGCAGAAGAAATATTCTGGTAGCATAGTAGTAGTAATACCCGATATAAATAAAGATGTAGAAGTAGATATAAATCAACTTATGGCAGAAGTAGTGGGGGTGAGTTTTGGGGATTGAACAGATTAAGAATTACATAAAAGATAAGGTTGAAGAAAAGGTTCAGGATGTATTACGCAGGGCTCATTTGGTTAAAGAACGGGAAATAAGCCAAGCAAAGAAGAAATTAGACCTGTGGATTGAAGAACAGACAAAGGCGTTTATGCGTGAGAAAATATCATTAATAGCGCAATACAAGGCAAGGACTTATAGGGAAATGTCTTTGGAAGAGACGAAACTAAAAGAACAACTGTGGATAGATTTTTTTGCTGCAGTGAAGGAAAGAGTGGAGTCATTGCGGTCTGACCATCAGAAATATACTACCTTATTACTCAGGTTTATGGAGTCTGCTCGTAAATATTATTCCAATGGTGTAAATGTCTTGGTTAATCCTAATGATGTGTCTCTGATGAAAGATTTGATTGAGATGCATTATAAAGGTGTCGATATATCTGTCTTTCCTGAAAGTTCAGTGCGTATAGGATTTGTCTTGGTTGATAAAGACAGAGGTGCAAAGGTAAATTACGATATTTTGACGATCTTAGATGCTGAAAGAGAAAGAATTAAGATGTATTTCTTTTCTAAATTGATGGATAAACGTTAACTTTTAGTGTTATGGAGGAATAGGTTTAGAAAAGTGAAGTTGTATGCATATTTGCTTTCAGATTTTGGGTATTTGTTTGGCTTAGAAGTAGTTATGTACACAGATGGAGGATTTCTCTGTAAACGAAAAGGTCAAAAAGGCCTTTTAAAAGAACGGGGAAAATAGGGACAAAATTAAGAGGGGGGAGGTATGCAATCGGTTGCAACATTTTTTGCCTTTATCCTTGTGTTGTTAATATTAGGAGTAGTAACGGTATGGTTTTTACTTATTTACAATGTGTTAGTAAAGAGAGAAGAAAATGTCAATCAGGCGTGGGCGCAGATACAGGTGCAGTTTCAACGCAAGTTAGATCTTATACCTGCACTTCTTGATGTTGTGAAATCTTATGCCCAACACGAGAATCAGACGTACAAGGATGTAGCTCAAATAAGGTCTGAAGCAGAGGAGATGATCAAGAGTACGGCGCAAGAACAGGTAAGGTTATCTAATGAGAAGTTAGAAAAACTAATCCAGTTGCAAGGAGTTCTTCGATCAGCATTAAGTAAATTGTTTGCTCTTGTAGAGAATTATCCTGATCTGAAAGCAAATGAGAATTTCTTAACCATCCAGAGACAACTGGAAGAGACAGAGGACAGAATTGCGAAGGCACGTGAGATTTATAACCAGAGAGTGAGGTCTTACAACGCCTTTTTAAGAGGCTTCCCTGGCAATTTAGTCGGGACCTTATTGGGGTTTTCTCAGAAGGCATACTTTGAAACTGAAGGAGGTCTCTCATGAAACAAGGACGAGCGGTCTTGTCTATTGTATCTACTCTTATAGTGATTGTGGCAGGTTTGGCTCTCTGGTTTATCTGGGTTTATAATGGCTTGGTATCTTCAGAAAAAGCAGTGGAAGAAGCAAGTGCACAGGTTCAAACGGTCCTTCAGAGAAGGCTGGACTTGATCCCCAATCTTGTGGAGACGGTAAAAGGATATGCTCAGCATGAAAGAGAGGTTTTAGTTGCGGTAACCAAGGCCCGAGAGAGGGCCCAAGGAGTGCTGGCGGATATAAGCAAGAAGAAATCCTTAGGGAAAAAAGAGTTAGTTGCGTTAATGGCTTCCCAAGGTGAGATTACCTCAGCATTGAAGAATCTCTTTTCGTTAGTGGAAAATTACCCTGATTTAAAGGCAAGCCAGAATTTTCTTGCTCTGCAGGATCAGTTGGAAGGCACTGAAAATAGGATTGCAGTTGCTCGTCAGAGATACAACTATGCTGTGAGAAGGTATAATACAAAGATCAGTACTTTCCCCGGGAATATAATTGCGCCTATGTTTGGTTTTGCAGAGAAGCCTTATTTTGAGGCGAAAGAAGAAGCGCAGAAACCAATAGAAGTTAAATTCTAAAAATAAGGGAACAATGGGTAAGTACGTTTTTGTCGCGTTAGTTTTTTTGAGTATCTTTTTAACCTTTTTCTTCGCAATTGGATGGAAAGATAATGTGCCTATGCACCGGCCGATTTTTTCATCTTCCAGGTTTATTTATGACTACGCACATCTTGTTTCTCCAGAAGGTAAAGCAAGACTGGAGAAGTTTCTCGAACATCTTTGGCGAGATTACGATATAGAACTAATTGCAATTACGACCCCATCCTTAGGCAACTATACTATATCGGAGTGGGCCAACATGATTTTTGAAAACTGGCATGTGGGTAAAAATACACGCGGTGAGAAGGGGATTCTGTTTGTGGTTGCTCCGTATGAAAAAAAGGTGCGTCTCGAGATAGGTAGAGGTTTGGAGGGAGTTTTTACTGATGCGTTTGTAGGGTATATAGAACGTGAGCAGATGAAACCTTTTTTTGAAGAGGCAAGGGTCGGTGTGGGGGTTGAAGCGACACTTGAACTTATTGTAAGCAGGATTGAGAAATTTATTAAGGAAGGAAGATACAACCCCACAGAAGGTAGAAAACAAGAGGGAGGTTTTGCTTCTTCTGGTGCGGGCGCACAGAAGAATGTGGATATAGGGAGTGTTCATCGTCAGAAGAAGGATGTGGTTACCGAAGATTTGAAGGAATATTTCAGTGCGCAACCTACTCCTCAGCTCACATTAGAGAGGTATCTTGAGGCCTGTAGCCGCCATATAAAAGACCCAAATCTGGGAATATATACTGAGGAGACAAAAGAGTTTTTTAGAAACTGGACAGTGACGAATGCCCAGATGGATAATATGAGAATGTATGAAGGTGTCCCTTTTAAGTTGATGATAGAAGGAGACTATGCGGTAATTTTCTATCCTGATAAAGACTGGACCTACAGCCCTTTCTTTTTGAAAAAAGGGCCGGCGGGGTGGCAACTTGACTTTGCTACGATGTCTAAGGTTATAAGATTTAATCAGAACAACTACTGGTTTTTTGTTTCATTTGATCATCCTTATATGTTCGCTTTTCGTAAGTATATGATAGATGAGAATGGGTTTGTATGGTTTAAGTATAGGAAGAGGTAGTTTTAGTAGGGGGAAGGAGATGATAAGGACTTGGAAAGACAAACTAAAATCATTGTTTGTGTTTGGCGGGAGAAAGATTATTACTGAAATTGGAGCCGTTAGTGCTTCAGATAGGAAAAACCTTGGCTGGCGCTATGGTCACAAAACGCTTATTAAAGTGTCGTTATTAGAAGAGAAACAAACTGCTGAAAGGAGTTTGGGTATAGAGATTGTATATAAAGGTATTGGTTGCTACAGAGTATCACCAATAGTTTTGAGCAAACAAGAGGTGCAAGAGTTAATAGAATTACTTAGATCCGCGGTTCAAAGATAAAAATATGAAGTGCAAGAAGGAGACAGAAAGAACAGTGAAGAGTAAGTTGCAAATTTTTTTGGTTAGCCTTATTATTTTATGCACCTCACTGGATTATATTTACGCTTTTTCATCTGACAATTTGGCATACAAAATAGGGATGTTTCTTAAAAAAGGTAAAGTGCCGCCGAGAAGGCCTTCCCAGAGCAGATACTGTTTTGATTTTTCCGGTGTGGTTCCGAAAGATGTAGTTAGGGATATTGATGGTTATGGCAGAAGCCTGAGAGAGGAGTTTGATATTGATTTTGTCGTTATTGTTACGCCATCTATTCCAGGGGAAGACATCAGTACTTTTGCTGCGGATATCTTCAGCAAATGGGAAATTGGTAAAGAAACAAAGGGGCGGAAGGGTATTCTTATACTCATCGCTCAGGAAGATCAAAAGGTAAAGATAGAGGTGGGGTACGATTTAGAGAGCATATATTCTGACCTCTATGTTGCTCGCGTTGAGCGAGAAATACTTGAAGAATTTTTAGCGCAGGCCGACTGGAAGAGAGGGTTTTTAGCCACTATAGAGAATTTTATAGAACGAACTTATCATATGCAGGATAAAGGGGTAAACGTAAGAGGAGTTACAGGGACAGCAAGACTGGGGTATTACTCAGGTGGTGCAGGAGCAAAAGGGACGTTTGATTTCGGAGCAGCGTTGAGTAAACCGTTACCACAGACGCAGCAAGACTTACGCAAGTATTTTGGTGCACAGCCAACGCCAGAACTTGCTTTTCGGAGATATATGGAATTCTGTGCGCGTAATATGAAGGATTACACTCTGGATCTGTTTAATGACCGGACAAAATTTTTCTTCAGTTACTGGCCCACAGCAAGCGGACAAAGGCGTTCGGAGGCCGAAGAGTGGGATGGGTTAAGTTATGAAGTCCGGCAGAAGGGTAAGTGGGCGGTGGTATTTCATCCTGACTCCGATTATATGAAAATGGCGCAGCATCCCGTATATCTTATTGAAAAAACAGATAAAGGGTGGCAAATGGATTTAGATGCTATGGCAAGGGGGCTTTCTTATGGAGGAAGGTTTGTCCACTGGGTCAATGGAGCTTGGCTTTATCCTTATGTAGAACTTTTTATGGATGATTATACTTTGAAACCGAATACCGCCTGTCTTATCAGAAAAAAAACCGATGTTGGTACGTTTGGTATATATTTTCTGGGTACAGGTCTATATAACCCTGCAGAGCCAGGTGTACATATTGGAGTGTGGGAGAAAATACAAGATAAGGACAGGAACGGGTTGCGCACAGGAGATAGCATAGTATCTATTGACGGGAAGAAAGTTCCGCGTGGCAGGGAAGGCGAGAGAATAGTAACGCGTTATCTTATAAATAATGTAAAAGCCGGAGACCGGCATCACCTGCGTATCTGGCGGGGATGGCGTTTTATTGAGCTGGATGTTGAAGCGCAACCTGTTGGTAATGATTCATTCAGCGATTTTAGAAGGTGCCTTGCAGTACCGCGTGTGTGGATGGGTGTATATATCGGGATGACTAACGAGGAAGAAGAAAAATATGTAAATGGACCCTCCACAGTTGTGCTGGATGTCTATCCTGGTAGCCCTGCGGATAAAGCAGGACTAAAGAGAGGTGATATCATTTGTAAAGTTGGTGGTAAACGCGCTCCCTATGATGAACTTCTCCCGGGCCAGTTTCTGAAGATTTTAAGAAGTCATAAAGCCGGAGATAGGCTTAAGCTGGAAGTGTTGCGTAACCTCAAAGAGCGAAAAGCGGTAACGGTTGTATTAGAAGAAACAGAGCATAAGGGTTACTATTAGGTGAGTTTTAATGGCATAGAAGACACTGCCCTGTAGGTACTATTGATTGTTTTTTTTGAAGACATTCGATTAGCGTATTATCTCTGATATTTTGCTGTAGATAGATGGTATCCTTTGTTTGATTTATTGTTAGATATATTACCTTTTTTTCTTGTCCATAAGTTACTTAGAGCCTCCAGTCGAGTGAAATGAGTTTATCTCCAAACACTTCTTAAGCAGGGAAGATCCATTGGAGGTTAAAATACTACCTTGTCCAGTTGACAGGCCTTATTTGATAGATTTTACTTCTATTAGTAGGGGGTTTTATTGTTGAGGGTAAATAATGAAGATGATGCATAGGTTATTTCACATTTGTTTGTCATTCTTAGTATTATTTTCGTTTATGCCTACCAATGCTCAATCCTATGGATTGGGTGATTTGAGTAATATCTCTGGAGTGGTAGGAGTAAAGGTGGAGGGAGGGCTGCCATCGTTGTTGTTCGCTGAGGGGGAAAATAGTGAGGAGATGGAGAGGTTGTTTTTCCAGTTATATGGGTTAGATGATCCAGAGAGGGAGTTGTGGGTAAATCTAAAGCCCGGAGTGGGGAGCAAGGGATTGATAGGGAGATGGGTAGGGTGTATGGATGTGGGGAGGTACTTGTTCGAGACTGATCTGAGGTTGAAAGAGGATGCCACAAGGATGGTTGATGAGGTATTGGAGGATTATGGAATAGATGTGGGGGAAGTAGGGTTGGAGATGAGATTTTGGATAGAGGGGGGAGATGTAAGGATGAACGAGTATGAGGATGGAATGTTGATAGATGAGGCGAGATTGAAGGTGAGGGCAGAAGTAAAAGGATCGACTAAAGAGGGGGTAGAGGAATTAAATAGGTTGATTAACGGATTGGTAATACCAAAGTTAAAGGAAGAGGTGAACGAAGGGAAGAGATATAAAAGGTTAAGGGAATTGTATCGCTTGTATATAGTAAGTAGGTGGTTAAAAGAAAAGGAAGTGGGTAATGGGCTGGTGGAGAGGGTGGCATACTATTATGGGAGGGTTGGCAGTAAGGAATGGATGCTGTTGGATGTGTTGAGAAGATATTTGATGATGTATGAAGGCGTTGATGGGGATATTGGGGGATGTGTGGTGGGAGGGGTGTATCTTGGTAAAGTAGGAAGGATAATGAAGCGGGTGGCAGAAGGTGGTATGGGAGGCATAAGGAAGATAGGTAGGGTAGGAAGGAGGATACTATTCAATAAAAAATTTGTTGTGTTTATGGCCAGTTTGATGTTTGCGGTGCAGACCGTGGGTGGAAGTATATCGTTGGCAAGAGGGTTGGATTTTGGAGAGATGCGAATTGGACAGTATGTATCTGAGAATAGGGAACTCAAGGAACAAATCCACGAAATACTTAAAGATGTAAAAATTACCTCAAGCAAAGATGTTCTAACTTCTTTGTATAGTAGATGGAAAGACCAATTCTCTGTAATAATTCAAGGAAAAGGGGATAAGGTTGATAGTATCGTCATAAAAGACATCAGAAAGGCCATTATTTTATCTTTTCATCCTATTTACGGTGACCTTTTTGGCAATCTTTTGGTTAAGGCCCAGAGATGTAAAATACAGCAGCAGATAACAATGGGAGATATCAATTGGATAATGGATTTTTATAGAAACTATTCTAAGTATAGAAATACACGTCGTTATCAGAATTCTATGAGATTACTTGGTAGTTTGTTTCAGAATGATTCGTTTTTGAAGTTATTTAATCAAATAAAGGGAAAGGAATTATGGGGGCCTAATAAATGGAGGATAGAAGCATTAAATTCATGGCTGTATCCGGAAACGGCCAAATCTTGGTCCCTTACAGAAGATTCTTCTCTTTTAAAATTTACAAAGGATAAGGAGGAAATTAAAAAGAATCTTGATAAGTATAAGAATTTGGCAAAGAGGTTGTTTTATTATTGGGTATATGCAAAATCGGGCGATAGATCGCTTATAGATTCGTATATCAAGAAGGTTACAGAAGAGATTAAGTTGGAGATGAGAGAGATTGGTGAAAAAGATATGGCAGAATATTCAGTGAAATTTTATGTGTATGAAAGTAAGATACGGGGAAAAGAGATGAAAAAGATATTCCCTGGGTTATTTGAATTGGCAAACTCAGGGGACCCATATGCTACTGCACTTTGGATAAATGTGGAGTTAGAACTTAGGTATTGGGCTGGTGGCAGATCTGGTTTTAGATTTAGCAATTTAAAGACTATCTTAAGCGATGTTTATATAAATTTGGGTAAATTAACGGATGAAGAGAAAAGAGATTTTGTTAAGTTTATGTGGTGGCTTTACTTCCGCTCGGGTAAGAGTTTTGTTCCTCCTAACGTGCGGAAAAAGGTCTTTTCTGAGTTGATTCACCATTTGGATCTGGGAGAATATTTGGATACTATAAGTGGTATGACTGATTTTATGAAGGGTTTCAATAAACTTATAGATGATGAAGATTCCATGTTTTCATTGAGATGGGAGTTGATGCTTAAGCACTACGAGATTTTAAGAATCGTCAAAACTACTAACGAATGGGAGAAGAATAATTTTGGACATATTGAGAAAAACCCAATTTTCGTCTTACCAATCCCGATTATAGATAATCTGGACAGCAGGTGGATAAGATTTTTCATATTAGCGCAGCGATTTGGTTTTGAAGAGAGGTTATTAAGATTGATAGATTTGGATAAGATTATTAAGGTTAATCTCGCGATACCATTAAGGTTATCGGATAATTTTTGGAGTGCTAAGAAAGATGAGGTGGAAGATTTCCTTTCGTTTTTCCTTTTTAGAAAAGGCGTATACGATCCAAGATTTGAGTATGGTACGTTTAATTTTTCCCAATTGTTTTTTCTATATTTTTCGGATATCTTCCAGAAAGGGTTTAAGGATATAAAGGATAGGCAATTGAAGTTTGTTTTGTTGTGTGGTGTTATGTCTTGGTTGATTGACAATGGGAAATATGATGTGCAAAAAGGAGGATTTGATTTTAATGAAGATCAGATTAGGTCAGCGATAAAACATGTGAGAAAGAGTTGGGAGTTGATGAAAGACAGAAAAATAACCTTTGCTAAAGGGTTATATAATTTAGTGGAGATCTGTGATTCTAATTTTCCAAACACAGGGAAAGACGGATATGAGAAACTTTTGTCACCTAACACTTCGATTAGATATAGAGATAAAGATAAATTCTTAAAGGGTATTAAGGACATCAAAGGGCCATTGTGGTTGGGAATTATGATCCATGGAGGGGCAGATGTGGCAAAATATAAGGAAGGGGATCGAGATAATGCTTTTTATCTTGTCTCGCCAGATAAGAAAGGACGCATTACTGTAGATGAGATGGTAGATGCATTAGAGGGGTATGCTAAAAATAATAACGGGGACCTGTCTAAGATGGTTATTGTAGCAGGAAATTGCTATTCTGGTTTTTGGATAAATGTATTAAAGAAATTAGGGAAAAATGTAGAAATCAAAGGCGCCCCGATTGTCCTATCTGGGGCCTTGCCGACCTCACCTCAATTGGGATTTACGAATGTCTTTTTCTCCATTTTTGGATCTAATAATATCGGTACATTTTGGGATGTTGCAATACAGGAGTTTTTAGAAGATCAACATAAAGATGGAAAAACGACTGCCACTATATATGATTTGTTTAACTATTTAGCCGATAAGAAGTTGCCCTTTTTCCCGATGATTTATTCGGTGGAAAAAGAAGGTAAAGGGCAGAAGAAAGGAGTTCGTTTTCTCCTTTTATCTCTGGGAACTCCTTTTGGCGTGTTTCCGTGGATGCCTACGGAAGAAAAGGAACCGGAGGAATTGTTTAGAGAATTTTTGGACAATATAGAGGATTGGGTAGAGGAGACCGGGTATCAGAGTTTGTTTGTAAACTGGTTAAGGGAGAATAAGGATAGATTACTTTCGCTTGTGAAGGATAATAGGACCAGGGAAATGGGAAGGGTATCGGTGGAGGGAATTAAGGATTGGGTGGAAAAGATAGAGAGGGGAGAGAATCTATTGGAGGAGGATGCGGAAATGGCAATAGTGAAAATAGCAGGGATGATTAGGGATAATCCAGAGGGCTTTGTGAAAGCAGTTACTGAGAAAATAGAGGAGATATTTGCCCAGTCTAATGAATTGGCTAAGGAGAAGGGAGGCATAGAATTTTCGGATAGGGTTCTCTTGGGGGATTAACTTAAAAATGAGTGGTATGAGGCGGGGAATCTTGATAGAGTGGGGGGAAGAGGAATAGAATAAGTAGGATAAGATTGGGTTTTAACAAGGTATGTGAAGATTTATTGTTGATTTTGGTGCTTTTTTCTTTTAATTCCCTTGGGGATGATGGGTGGTTTTAATGGGGTTAGGATTTTGTCTTTAATGTGATAGAATAATTGAGTTATGGATAATCGTTCTCGAATATCCAAAATAGTTGATTCTTTGCCTCCCTCTGGGATTAGGCAATTTTTTGATTTAGTTATTGGAATGCCTGATGTAGTCTCCTTGGGAGTGGGTGAGCCAGATTTCCCTACGCCGTGGCATATTTGTGAACGCGCGATTTATTCCATTGAGAGAGGATATACTTCTTATACCTCTAATAAGGGATTGAGAGATCTTCGGGTGGCTATCTGTGAGAAAATAAGTAAGGAGTGGGGACTTTCCTATGATCCGGATGCCCAGTGTCTGGTTACGGTAGGGGTAAGTGAGGGGATGGACCTTGCCTTGAGGGCAATACTAAACCCAGGAGATAAGGTTTTGGTGATACGGCCCTGTTATGTATCTTATGCCCCAGTTGCTATAATGGCTGGGGCTAATGTAGTCTACCTTGATTTAGATGAAAGGACGGAGTTTAAACTCCATCCTGAATTGTTGAAATTGATAATGAAAAAAGAAGGCCCAATAAAGGCGATGGTCTTTAATTATCCGTGCAATCCGACTGGGGTCTCTTACACTTATGAGGAGTTGTCAGCGATATTCAAGGTTGTAGAGGATTCAGAGGTTATCCTCCTCAGCGATGAGATTTACGATGGCCTCACGTATGATTTTTCCCATACACCATCTTTTGTGTTTGATGGATTAAAGGATAGATTGGTGTATTTAAATGGTTTTTCCAAGACTTTTGCTATGACTGGATGGAGAATTGGATATGCTCTTGGCCCGGAAGATATTATATCTGCTATGACCAAGATACATCAGTACACTATGCTCTGCGCCCCTATTATGGGTCAGGTCGCGGCTATTGAGGCTATGGAACATGGCTCTGAGGAATTAGAGCGTATGCGGAATGAATACCGTAGGCGTAGGAATTTTATTGTTTCGGAATTGAACAGGTTAGGGTTAAAGACGCGACTTCCTGAAGGGGCATTCTATACTTATACAGATATATCTTCCACGGGAATGGATTCTATGGAATTTGCTCAAAGACTATTGTGGGAGGAAAAGGTGGCGGTGGTCCCGGGGGTTGCATTTTCCCCAGGAGGTCATAGATTTATCCGTATTTCTTATGCCTCTTCTTTGGATAAATTAAGGCAGGCAGTTTTTAGAATGGAGGCCTTCCTTGAGCGGTTATAACTTCCATAATAGGTTAGTATTAGTCTTTGATCTGGGACGGGTCTTAGTGGATTTCGATCCAGATATTATCATATCCCGTCTTTCTCCGTATACCAATTGGTCAGCAGAAGATATCCATTATTTGTTTTCTACTGCTGAGTTTGTTGATGCCTTTGAGAAGGGGAAGTTAAGGCCAGAGGAATTTTTTTCTATCCTAAAGCGTGTACTTAATTTAAGAGATATAAATCAAGAGACTCTTATTGAGATATGGAATGATATGTTTTCCCCTATTCCTGAAATGTTATCCTTAGTGAGGTGGATTAAGGAGAAGACCGAGGTGGGACTGGTCCTTTTATCTAATATCTCTTCCGTTCATTATGAATTTTTATATTCGCAGTATCAGGAACTTTCTATGTTTGATGCCTATGTCTTGTCCTATAAGGTGGGATATCGAAAACCAGAAAAGGGGATATATCGATATCTGCTGGATATTACCAAAGGGGCTAATGCCTTGTTTTATACCGATGATATAGAACGATTTGTTTATTCAGCAAGAGAGTTGGGGATAGATGGTGAGGTGTTTCGAGGATACAGGAAGTTTTTGTCTGATTTGAGGTCTCGAGAGTGCTTTCGCAAGATAGTTGATATGATAGACGATGAAAGAGTATCTGAGACTATTAAGAAATCTTGATTTTATTCTCTTGTGGTTATCCCAGGTCGTCTCTCAGTTCGGGGATAAACTCAATCAGATGGCCTTGATTGCTTGGGCCTATTCTGTTATGCCGGGCTCTTCTTTCCAAATGGCCAAGTTGATTTTTTTTACTATAGTTCCAGTATTTATTGTTGGCCCGTTTGCTGCTACTGCAGTAGATAGGATGGATTACCGCAAGACGATGTATATTTGCGATTTATTGAGGGCATTGGCTATTTTCTTTATTCCGTTTCTTATTTTGCCTAAGCAATTGGTGCTCCCGGTCTATCTAATGGTGTTTATTTCGTTTTCGCTGACGCGTTTGTTTATTCCTGCCAAGATGTCCATAGTCCCTAATATAGTTGACGAGAGAGATCTTTTACCGGCTAATTCCCTATTGTCTCTTACAGGGGTGGTTGCGGCTATGTTTGGATTTGGTTTGGGAGGGATAATGGTGCAACGATTGGGTGTTTCAGCAGGGTTTTATGTGGATGCAGGGACGTTTTTGTTTTCTTCTGTTGCTATCTATATGATTGGGGTTCGCTACCGACCTCGAAATATCTCTTTTGCTCAGGAAGCCGTTGGTATCTGGCAGGTTATGTGGAGTGGTATAAAGTATGTCTTCAATGGGGAGATATTAAAGGATATGAAGGAAGGGATAACTTATCTTTTTGAGGAGGAGAAGATTAAGCATTTAATTGGTCTCTCTTTTTTGCTTTGGACCCTCTTAGGTGGGGTGTATGCTACGGGTATCGTATTTATTCAGGAGAGTTTGGGGAGCGCTACTGCGGATTTGGGTATGTTGGTGGTTTTTTTGGGGGTTGGAGTATTGTTGGGGGCATTGCTTTTGGGTAAGTATGCTAAGGCAGTTGATAGATTTTTATTGTTGTATGTTTCCTTGATTGCGGTTTGCTTTTTCTTATTTATTTTTGCGGTTATGATGAGATTTGAACTGCGGCATAGGTTCGGTTGGGCCTCATTTTTGATATTTTTGATAGGCCTCTCAGGTTCGCCTCTTATGATGATTTCCCAGACCATAGTGCATGAAACAGCAGATGAGCAGATGTTTGGAAGGATTTTTGGGGTTATGGAGATAATTATTCACCTTGCTTTTGTGGTAGCGATGTTTATTTCCTCTCTTTTGGCTGAGTCATTTTCCGAAGGGAATATATTAATACTTTGGTCAGGAATAGGGATTGGGATAGGATTTGATAGACTCATACGATGGATAAGACTTAATGGAAAGATTTGACCTCATCGTTGTTGGTGCAGGCCCAGCAGGCCTTATGGCCACTATATCGGCAAGAAAGAGGAACAAAAGAGTCCTTTTATTAGAACAAAACCGTGAGATAGGGTGCAAGTTAAAAATAAGCGGGGGAGGGAGGTGTAATCTAACAAATACATTGGAGCCTGGGGAGTTTTTAAATCGATTTAAGAGATGGAAGAATTTTTTTCTCCCGAGTTTTCGAGCATTTGATAATCAAAAGACTATACGTTTTTTTGAAGAAAATGGTCTTGCCTTAAAGGTAGAAGAAAGTGGGCGAGTGTTCCCTAAAACAGGGAAAAGTATTGATGTGATAAGATTCTTTTCCCAGATCTTGAAACTTGTCAAAGCGGAAGTAAAGTTAGGGTGTAAGGTAATTGAGATAGATAAAGCAGATGATGTCTTTAGGGTAAAATCCAGTAGAGATGAGGTTTATTCTTCGAATGTCTTGATTGCCACCGGCGGAGTAAGTTTTGCTTCTAAGTGTCATACTCGAGGGGACGGATTTAAGTGGGCCAAGCGTTTTGGCCACACGGTTACGAGATTGGTCCCTCATCTTTGTGAGGTATATACTAAAGAAGATGTTTCAGGATTAAGGGGAATTACTTTGCATAAGGTAAGGGTTAAGCATAGATGTGAACGGCATAATATAGATGAGTCTGGGCCATTGATATTTACGGATCGTGGTCTTTCTGGACCGTTAATACATAATTTAAGTATGTATCTTCTCGACTGTTTAGGTGCGTGGATAATATTAGATTTTGTTCCTCACAGGAATTTGGGAGAAGTAACGCAAGAGATAGGGCAATTGAGGAAAATTTTTCCTACTCGTATGGTTTGGAACCTACCCATTGCTGGGTTACCGGAGAGATTAATTAAGTTTGTATTGAGAGATTTTTGTGGTAGGCGTGCAGCAAGTTTGAGTAAAAAAGAGATACAGGGGATTGCTGAGCGATTCAAACATTGGAAACTGTCTATCGAGGGAGGCCCACCAGTTGAACGGGCATTTGTGACTGCGGGTGGAGTTTCTGTGGAGGAAGTTGACAGGAAGAAGTTAGAGTCTAAATTGGTAAAAGGCCTGTTTTTCGCCGGGGAGGTCTTAGAAGTAGCAGGCCCCAGTGGTGGGTTTAATATACAGTTTGCTTTATCTACTGGTTGGGCTGTAGGGAATGCGGTCTAATTTTGGAATCTGGCGAGATTTCTGATAGGGTAGGTGATATAATATATAAATTATGGATTTAGTGTATTGAATGGGTTAGTAACTCAAGGAGGGATTTGTCTTATGAAGATGAAGCGCACACATACTTCTAAGGAATTACCTAAGGCCCAGATTGGATCTGAGGTGGTCTTGATGGGATGGGTTCATCGTCGAAGAGATCATGGAAAGATTATATTCTTTGATTTAAGGGATAGGTGGGGGCTAACTCAACTGGTTATTGTTCCTAAGGAGTGTGAAAACTATGATGTGGCTAAACAGGTTCGTTCAGAGTATGTGGTGGCGATAAGAGGTATTGTTAATCAAAGGCCAAAAGGTACTGAGAATCCTAAGATACCTACTGGGCATATAGAAGTCTTGGTAAAGGAGATCGAGATACTTAATTCTGCCAATGTTCTGCCTTTTGAGATAGAGGGTGATACTGAGCCTGGTGAAGATGTGCGGTTAAGGTATAGGTATCTGGATATTCGAGAGAGTCGTATGAGAAATAATCTTATAACTCGCCATAATGTTATGCAGATTACCCGTCGAGTCTTGTCTTCTATGGAGTTTTTGGAGTTGGAGACGCCATTTCTTACCAAGTCCACACCTGAGGGTGCAAGGGATTATTTAGTCCCTTCTCGGGTAAATCCGGGTAAGTTTTATGCCTTGCCCCAATCTCCGCAATTGTTTAAGCAACTGTTTATGGTTGCAGGTATGGAGCGTTATTTCCAGATTGTGAAGTGTTTTAGAGATGAAGATTTGCGTGCGGATCGTCAACCGGAGTTTACTCAAATAGACTTAGAGGCCTCGTTTGTGGATGAAGAGGATATATTCTCCATTAGTGAAACATTGATGAAAGAGATATTTAAGGAGGTAAAGGGGATAGATCTAAAAACGCCGTTCCCCAGATTGAGATATAGTGAAGTTATAAAGAAGTATAACACCGATAAACCTGATTTGAGGGAGGAATTTGGAACCGATTATGCATTTGCTTGGATAGTAGATTTTCCCCTTTTCGCCTGGAATGAGGAAGAACAGCGTTGGGAAAGCGAGCATCATCCCTTTACATCGGTTCATCCAGATGATTTAGATTATCTTGACAAGGGAGAGTTGGATAAGGTGAGGGCGAGGTCCTATGATTTGATCTTAAATGGGGCAGAACTTGGGAGTGGGTCAGTGCGTATCCATCAGCAGGACTTGCAGCGGAAGATATTTGAAATACTTAGGATGAGTCAATCGGAGATAGAGGCTAAGTTTGGGTTTCTGTTAGAAGCCTTTTCTTATGGTGCTCCCCCCCATGCTGGGATTGCCTTTGGATTGGATAGATTGGTGGCTATACTGTGCGGGGAGGAGAGTATCAGAGATGTTATTGCTTTCCCTAAGACGCAAAAGGCAGTGTGTATGCTTACTGGAGCGCCTTCTGATGTGGATAAACGGCAATTAGATGAGTTGTGTATAAAGGTTATGGGATAATCCTGTGGTTTTTAAAAAGGGGGATGGTTATGTCGCGTAGGTATTTATTGGGGATTTTGGTAGTGGCGGGATTGGTACTCCCTGGGTGTGTGGTCAAAGTATATCAAAAGGAGATGCCGAGAGAGGACATCATAGTTAAGGGGAATCAGGGGTATCTGATTGGTAGCCCGCCAAAGCAGGGATATTCGGTTGAAAAAAAGACACGGAAAATAGTAGTTACGGAAATAGAATTAGTTAGACCTAAGGAATTTCATATCAAATACTTAGGTGAGAAAAAGATGAATGTGGAAGAAAAAAATCTTTCATCTGGATCTGAAAAAGAGAAAAATTACGGCTATATTTATAGGAAAGGAGAGGGAGAGAGTGGTGTTTCTCGGCAGGCACAACAATCTGGAGGAGATATTCAACAGGATGAAGGGCTGAATCTGACAGAGGAAACAGTCAGTGTGGAAAATAAAGTAGAAAATAAAGTAAAAGATGAAACAGACGAAAAAAAGACCTCTGAAGACAGGGAGTTCGTTATTTATAAGGTACAAAAAGGAGATACCTTGCAGAAGATATCTTACAAATTTTATGGGAAATACAGCCTTTGGCCTATGATATTTGAGGCCAACAAGGATAAATTAGAACACCCTGATAGTATATATGTTGGGCAGGAGTTGAGGATCCCAGTGCTGGATAAAGAGAAATGATGCGTCGAGTAATAAAGTTTTCCACAATAGAAGAGGCGTATTTTTTTTCTGGGAGGCAAGATGAAAATATACGGACGTTGGAGGAATTATTAGGGGTTCGAATTACGATAAGGGGGCAAGAAGTTATCATAGAGATAAAAGATAAGGATGCAGATTTGGTTAACAAGGTAATCGATTTAATGTTGTCTCGAGTCTCTCAGGGTGAACACTTAACCCGGGAAGATGTTGTTTATCTTATTAGGGATGTTAAGGCCGAGCCTGAAATTTCTACTGTGGATTTTAAGTCTGAACGGATTCGAGTGGCAAAACGGGGTATGCCGACAATTATGCCAAAGACAACTGGCCAGAGGCGGTATGTTGCTGCTATACGAAAGTATGATTTGGTGTTTGGATTGGGGCCAGCGGGAACAGGGAAGACCTATCTGGCTATGGCAATGGCCGTAGAATCGCTTATGAATAAATCAGTTCGAAGGCTTATCCTTACCCGGCCAGCGGTTGAGGCAGGGGAACGGTTGGGTTTTTTGCCTGGTTCCCTTGAAGAAAAAATGAACCCGTATTTAAGGCCTCTCTATGACGCCCTTTATGATATGATGGAGCCTGAGGATATAGAGGAGTGTATTGATACTGGAGTGATAGAGGTAGCGCCTCTTGCCTTTATGCGAGGTCGGACACTTAACAATGCCTTTATTATATTGGATGAGGCCCAGAATTGTACCCCTGAACAGATGAAGATGTTCCTAACCCGTCTTGGGTTTGGTTCTAAGGCTGTAGTAACTGGAGACCTAACCCAAAGTGACCTAATTGGCGGTAAACCTATGGGATTATCTGAAGCGGTTCAGATATTGCAGGATGTTGGGGGAATAAAGTTTGTATACTTAACTGGCTCGGATGTGGTGAGACATGAATTGGTTCAGGCGATTATTGAAGCCTACGCGCGGTATCAAAAGACGAAAGCAGGTGAATAAGACCGTCCAACGACCGGGTTGGGTTTATATATTAGAGGTCGTTGTGGTCTTTCTCTTGGTGGAGGCGGTCTTATTTACGGCAAAAGTGAGTCCTTTGGTTTCTGTTTTTTATTTACTTATCGTTATTTATCTCAAAATCTTACGTGGTAAACGTCGATTGGATATGCGGTCTTTTCTTTCTCTTTCCCTTCTATTTTTGATTTATGTCCCTATGTGCAGGTTTATTATCAGTCAAGGATGGTCGCCGTATTATGTGCCAGTTCCGGCTGCTGCTATGGTGGTTATGCTTAATTACAGGGATTTAGAGTTAGTTTTTGTCTTTGCTATGTTGGTGAGTTTTTTGTCCGCAGAGATGTTTGGGGGAAATCTCTATTATTTTTGGATTGTCTTTTTGTCATCTGTGGTTGGGGCATTGATGGCACGGAACGTCAGACACCGTAAACATATTTTTCAGGCCGGGGTTGCGGTAAGCGTTTCAATGGCAATCTTATACCTCCTTTATGTGTATGCCAGCGGGGGCAATATTGTGCGGGGGAATTTAATTGCGGTATTTGTAAATGGTGTCCTTTCATTTGCTATTACGTTTGTAGGGGTGCCTTTATTTGAGGTGATGTTTGGAACCCTCACTAATATAAGTTTGCTGGAATGGGCAGATACTCAACAACCACTTCTTCGCAAATTGATTATGGAGGCACCGGGCACTTATCACCATTCATTGGTGGTAGGGAATCTGGCTGAAGCGGCAGCAGAAGAGGTGGGAGCAAACTCGCTATTGGCCAGAGTAGGTGCGTACTACCACGATATAGGAAAAATCCCTCGGGCCGAATATTTTGTTGAGAACCAGGCGAAAGGTCAGAATTCTCATGAGAAATTGTCGCCCTCAATGAGTAAATTGATATTGATGAACCATGTAAAAGAGGGGTTAGATTTGGCCAGAAAATATCATCTCCCAAAACAGATTACCGATTTTATCGCCCAGCACCATGGGACCAGTTTGGCTTATTATTTCTATCAGAAGGCCATCGATGAGGGTAAACAAGATATTCGAGAGGAGGATTTCCGTTATCCTGGCCCAAAACCGCAGACTAAGGAGACCGCCATTGTGTTGTTGGCTGATACAGTAGAGGCTGCGGTTAGGAGTTTGCCGGACCCAAACCCGGACAAAATTGCCTTGACTGTAAAAAAAGTAATAGATGCAAAGGTGATTGATGGCCAATTAGATGAGTGTGACTTGACCTTCCGAGACCTGGATAAGATAGCCCGTATATTCACCAAGGTGTTAAGTAGTATGTACCACCAACGGATAACCTATCCAGATTCCAAGAATAAGAATGGAAAAGAGAAAAATGGCAAATCGGGAAAAAACGGCTTATCTAAGTCCCAGAAGGATTAAGATAGTAAGTCGGATAGACCTTCCGATAGACAGGCATGAAATTCGCAAGTTGGTTAAAGAGGTTTTATCTTTAATGGGAATACTACGATGGAATCTGATATTTTACTTTTTAGACGATAAAGGAATTATTGAAGCGAATAAGGTAGTATTTTCCCATAATTATCCTACAGATGTCATATCTGTGCCTATTGAACAAGATCCGTTAGAAGGGGAGGTTTTGTTGGGGATAGATGAGATAAAGAGAAATAGCGAAGAATATTCTACTGATTTTGTCTGGGAGATAAAGTTTTGTTTGTTACACGGCCTACTTCACCTCCTTGGTTGGCAAGATGATACAGACGAGGAGAGAAAAAAGATGTTAGAGTTTCAAACGAAGATCTTGAACCACTATGAATCCGGATTACCTCTTAAGCAACTATAATTACAACCTTCCTGAATCCCTTATTGCCTATGAACGGGGAGATGGACCGTCAGATAGGATGTTGGTATTAGATAGGGGTAGGAATGAGATAACACACTGTCAGGTAAAAGATATATTGAGTTTTATTAATAAAAATGTGTTGGTTGTGTTTAACGATACAAAGGTAATTCCTGCCCGTCTTCTGGGCGTAAAGGATAGGACTGGTGGAAAAGTAGATGCAGTTCTGTTGGGTACGGAAGATGGTATTAGGTGGCGCGCATTGATAAAGCCAAGACAGAGATTAAAAGAAGGGCAGAGGATAATCTTTGAAGGAGTTTTGTCAGCGGTATACATAGGGGGGAATGAACTTGAGTTTGAGAAGGAAGTTGATATTTCTCTTTTAGAGAAGATAGGACGAATGCCACTCCCTCCTTATATAAAACGTACACCAAGGGAAGATGATAGACTCAGATATCAGACGGTTTATGCCCAACATTATGGGGCTATTGCCTCGCCAACTGCAGGCCTTCACTTTGACAAGTCTTTATTATATGAAATAGAAAAAGTAAGCGCGGGGGTAGAATTTGTGACATTACATGTAGGTTATGGCACCTTTGCCCCAATAAAGGTAGAAGATATACGAGAACATCGTATGCATAAAGAATGGATATCTGTTAAGGCAGAGACCATAAAGAAGATACATATGGCCAAAACGTCAGGGAAAGAGGTATTAGCCATAGGGACTACCGTAGTAAGGACACTTGAGGCCATAGGCTATGAGGTATTATCTCCTTCAGGGAAGGATATAGGATTGTGGACGGACTTGTTTATATATCCGGGATTTGAGTTTAAGGTGGTTGACCATATCTTTACTAATTTTCACTTACCTAAGAGTTCTTTGTTAGTATTAGTGAGTGCCTTTGTAGGGCGAGAACGCCTCTTATGGGCTTATAGAGAGGCTGTAAGCAAGGAGTATAGGTTTTTTTCTTATGGTGATGCAATGTTAATCTGGTGAGGTGTAAGATGATAGGTGTAACCATAGGTGATATTCAAGGAATAGGGCCAGAGGTTGTAGGTAAGGCATTGGCCTCTTTAGAGAAGTCGAAGCGGGAGGAGATAATCGTGATAGGCTATTTGCCAGTTATGTTTAAATATGTTAATGAAAAGGAATTAGAAGGAGTTAATTTTATAGATACCGGGGAGGGAGAAGAGTCCTTTTCTGGCCTTTTAGCGATAGAGAGGGCAATTGAAATAGCAAAGGCAGGTAAAATTAAAGGAATCTGTACAGCCCCTGTAAACAAGGCACGGGTATCTAACATAGTGCCATTTGTTGGGCATACTGAATTTTTGCGTGATAGATTCGGGGTTGATAGAGTGGAGATGATATTTTTGAGTAGGTATTTTAACATAATATTGGCTACGAGACATCTGCCTGTTAAAGAGATTTCAAAGGAAATAACCTTATCACGGATGCGCGAGGTAATAGATACATCATGGGAATTTACACAGGTAATAAAGAAAGAATTGCCAATTGGGATTTGTGGACTAAATCCTCATGCCGGTGAAACTGGAAAGATTGGGAGAGAAGAGGTAGATGTGATTATTCCTGCAGTTCAAGAGGCAAGGGATAGAGGAGTAAATATAATTGGCCCGCTCCCTGCAGATACAATCTTCCGAAAAGGAGAGCATTTTTCTATAATTATAACAATGTATCACGATCAAGGACTTCCGGTTTTGAAACGAATAGACCCAAATTGTGTAAACCTTACCTGGGGACTTCCTGTGATGCGCACATCACCCCCGCACGGCACAGCTTACGATATCGCTGGCAAAGGCATAGCCGATCATAATCCTATGAAAGAGGCAATATTATCATTATTTCGCTTTTCCGTGCTGTAGTGAAGAGATCCTTTTGTCTAAATTTGTCTCATTTGGAATTATCCAGAATGATTTTGTCCCATTTTTTCAGTTATGTCATCTGCCTTATAGTTTAGGGAGGCAATTGAAGACCTTATGGAATAATTTTATTTTGCAATATTTGAAGTTTCTTGTAGAATGATTAGATTTTAAGTGCTGGTATAAATGGAGGATGGGATGGATTACTCTTCTCTTCGTTCAGTTGGTTTGTATGAGCCCAGGTTTGAACACGATGCCTGTGGAGTGGGTTTCCTTTGTGATGTAAAAGGGAATCGGTCTAATAAATTGGTTCAAGATGCCCTTACTGTTTTAAAACGTTTGGCCCATCGAGGGGCGGTTGGGGCTGATCCTAAGACAGGGGATGGGGCAGGGATCCTCATTCAGATCCCTCATGAGTTTTTCTTGGAGATTTCTGACTCCATAGGGATCGATCTCCCGAATTTGGGTTACTATGGTACAGGTATGGTTTTTCTTCCAAGAAAGAGAGAGGAGAGAGAATACTGTAAGGCTGTGTTCTCAAAGGTGGTTGAAGAAGAGGGACAACATCTTTTGGGGTGGCGGGAGGTGCCGATAGATGACTCAGATATTGGGAAAGGTGCAAAAGAGGCTGAGCCGATAATAGAACAGGTCTTTATAAAGCGCGCAAAGGGGCTGACAAATCAGGTAGATTTTGAACGTCGTCTTTATGTTATTCGTAAACGGGTAGAAAACACGGTTCGTGCTTCCGATATTAGCCAGAAGGGTTTTTTCTATATCACAAATCTTTCTTCTCGCACGTTCGCATTTAAAGGGTTGTTAATGCCTCATCAAGTTGAGGATTTTTATGTAGATTTAAAGAATCCCAAGATCAAGAGTGCGATAGTATTGGTTCATTCTCGTTATAGTACTAATACATTTCCTACTTGGGATTTAGCCCAACCATTTAGGTTTCTTGCTCACAATGGGGAGATAAATACCTTACGAGGAAATATTAATTGGATGCGAGCAAGGGAAGGTCTGCTTTCTTCTCCTCTTTTTGGGGATGCAATGGAATTGATAAAACCGATAATTGTTCCGGGAGGAAGTGATTCAGCCACTATTGATAATGTGTTTGAACTTTTGGTCTTGGCAGGCAAATCTTTGCCTGAGGCTATGCTGATGCTTGTCCCTGCGGCGTGGGAACAAGATAAATTGATGGATGAGAAGTTGCGCGATTTCTACAAATTCCACGCCTGTCTTATGGAGCCGTGGGATGGTCCGGCATCTATTGCCTTTACCGATGGCAGAAGTGTTGGCGCTGTGCTGGATCGGAATGGATTGAGGCCAGCCAGGTATATCATTACCAAAGATGATTTTGTCGTTATGGCATCTGAGATGGGGGTTTTGGATATAGACCCGAGTAGAATAGCGGTCTCTGGTAGGCTTGAACCTGGTAAAATGTTTTATATTGATACAGAGGAGGGTAGAATAGTCCACGATGAAGAGATAAAGGATAGGGTTTCTTCCCGTAGGCCTTATGGAGTATGGTTAAGACAATGGTTGGTTGATGTCAATGATCTTCCTACACCAAAGAAATTACCTCCTAAAAGCGATAATCTCCTTAGAGATCTACAGGCCTTTGGGTATTCACGGGAAGATTTGAAGGTGTTAATCAAACCTATGGCTGAGACAGGTAAAGAACCGATTGGGTCTATGGGCAATGATACACCGCATGCGGTTCTGTCTAATCAGCCTAAATTGCTTTATGATTATTTTAAACAGTTATTTGCCCAGGTGACCAATCCAGCCATTGACCCAATAAGGGAAGAGATAGTAATGTCCTTAGATAGTTTTATCGGTCCGCAGAAAAATATATTGGAGGAGACACCTGAGCACTGCCATAAACTTTATCTTAGAGAACCAATTCTTACCAATGAGATGTTGGAGAGGATTCGAGAGATAGATGAGAGAGGCTTTAAGTGCAAGAGGATTTCTGTGTTGTTTGATATTGAAGAAAGAGATAATTTCACGAAGGCGTTGGACCGAATATGTAGAGAAGTGGAGGATGCAATAGATGAGGGGTACTCATTTATTATTCTCTCGGACCGTGGAATATCCGAGAATAGGGCAGCACTTCCTATGCTCTTGGCAGTTGGAGCGGTACACCAGCATCTGGTTAGAAGGGCAAAGAGGACTCAGATAGGTGTTATAGTGGAAAGTGCTGAGCCAAGAGAGGTGCATCACTTTGCGCTTCTTTTTGGATATGGAGCGGATGCGATTAATCCTTATCTTGCCTATGAAACGGTGGAGTACCTTTGGAGAGAAGGCCTATTAGATGTCGGCTCTCTTGAAGAGGGAATTGAGAATTATCGTAAGGCTGTAGATAAAGGGATATTGAAGATTTTGTCTAAGATGGGGATTTCTACTCTTCGGAGTTATCGAGGAGCGCAGATATTTGAAGCCTTAGGGATTCATGAGGAGGTAATTGAAAGGTGTTTTACTGGGACGCCCTCTCGTATAGGTGGAGTTGATTTTGATATTATAAGAGAGGAGACAGTTCGTCGGCATAGGATAGCATTTCCAGAAGAAAAGAGGGAGATTCATATACCATATCTCGTAACAGGTGGGATTTATCAGTGGAAGAAGGATGGTGAGTTTCATTTGTGGAATCCTGCTACTATTGCTTCCCTACAGGATGCAGTGCGTAAAAATGATTATGGCCGGTACAAAGAGTTTGCCGGGATGATAAACGATCAGTCTAAACAGCCCACAACTCTTCGAAGTTTGTTGAAGTTTAAGAAAACGAATCCTATTCCAATAGAGGAGGTAGAGTCAGTAGAAAATATCTTGACCCGTTTTGTTACTGGGGCTATGAGTTTTGGTTCTATCAGCCGAGGTGCCCACGAATCACTTGCTATTGCTATGAATCGAATTGGAGGCAAGTCTAATACAGGTGAAGGGGGAGAAGATCCAAGGAGGTTTTTGCCTTTGCCAAATGGTGATTCTACCCGTAGCGCGATAAAACAGGTTGCATCAGGTAGGTTTGGGGTTACCACAAATTATTTGGTGAACAGCGATGAGATACAGATAAAGATTGCTCAGGGGGCAAAACCGGGTGAAGGAGGGCAGTTGCCGGGCCATAAGGTAAGTGTAATAATTGCTCGGACTCGTTATACTACACCGGGTGTGACGCTTATCTCCCCGCCGCCCCACCATGATATATACTCTATTGAGGATCTGGCTCAGTTGATATTTGACTTGAAGAATGTCAATCCCTCCTCTCGGGTGAGTGTCAAGTTAGTCTCTGAAGTTGGAGTAGGGACGATTGCCGCAGGAGTGGCTAAGGGGCATGCGGATATGATTTTGATCTCTGGAGGGGATGGTGGGACAGGCGCTTCACCCCTTAGTTCTATCAGACACGCTGGTCTCCCTTGGGAATTAGGGTTGTCTGAGACACATCAAACCTTAGTCCTTAATGACTTGAGGTCGCGTGTTAGACTTCAAACCGATGGACAGATGCGTACTGGTAGGGATGTGGCGATTGCAACGATTTTGGGTGCAGAAGAATATGGTTTTTGCACAGCAGCTCTTATTGTTATGGGATGTGTTATGTTGCGTCATTGCCATCTAAATAATTGTTCTGTAGGAGTGGCTACTCAGGATGAGATCTTACAGAAGCGTTTTAGGGGCCGACCAGAATATCTGGTAAATTATCTTCGGTTTGTTGCGCAGGAGTTTAGGGAGATTATGGCACAATTGGGTGTTCGCACCGTTGATGAGTTGGTAGGCAGGACAGACCTTTTGGAACTTGATACGGCTATATTACCGTGGAAGGCAAAGAAGATAGATTACTCGCGCATACTCTATAAGCCGAAGGTCCCTCCTACAGTTGGGATCTATTGTCAGATACCCCAGGATCATGGGATCGATAGGGTTTTGGATAGAAAACTCATTGAGTTTGCTAAACCAGCATTGGATAAAGGAGAGAGGGTAAAGGCCGAATTTGAGATACGAAATACAGATCGTACAACGGGTGCAATG
>JAMOOT010000260.1 GCA_027065215.1 Candidatus Omnitrophota bacterium
ACATATCTTCCTGCAGGGATTCCTCTCCAACCACCTGCAATGTTAAATCTATCAACCTCGTTATCACCTGGATTAATGATAAATTCTATGGATTGATCTCTTATAAGACCACCAAACCATTCATGGGGAAAATAATATTCTGCCTTAATCAACCACAGTGGAATACGGGAACTTTCATATCCTTCGTCTGAATCGTAAAACCATCCTTGAAATTGAAGGTCCTGAGGATTAATGCAATCCATAAGCCTGATTCCATCTGACTCACCCCATACCACCTGTTGTTTTCCTATTCTGAACTGCCAGTTTCCTAAGTATATATCCGCATAAAGTTCTCTTGGAAGATCTTCATCTCTGTCTCTTCCATATGCCCAGCTATATTCATGCAGATGCGCTCTTTTATGAAAGCTATAAGATCCTTTCAGTCCATCGCCACCTTTATCCCACCAATCACTTCCTCTGTTTATAGCATATGCCCAGTCTGCCCTGAATCTTAAGATTCCATAAAAGCTTACATATTGACCTAATATTCCGCTTGGAGTAAAGCCTGCTTCTAACTGCATAGTGAATAGATCACTTATGTTGTGGAAATCATGAGGAGATCCCAGTCCCCATGAAGTCTCCTGAGAGATAAAACCATGAACATCAAGCATTCCCCATGGTGTCTGGATATTTCTGGAATAGCCTGATTGAGGAAGAAGAAAAATACTGAATAAGACTACTGTTATAAATAACTTTTTTAATCTCATATTTTCCTCCCCTCCTTTTTTTGTCAGGGGCAGAAAAAGCGCCCCTGACTCTTTTTTATTAGTGAGCCATTCTGCTTAAGAATCTCAGATTAAAATAATCATCTGTCACCTTTGGATCGTTGGGGATTCCTTGCATCAATAGAGGTGTGTAATGCCTGTTTACATGGTCAATAACATCACATCCCCACCATGTGAAATATCCTGTTTCTGGTTGCCAACGTTTACAGTCTGTCCATGTCCTCCACAGCCTTCCCCTTTTATCATAATATTCACCATAATTTACACGTTTTATTTCAAAATCTATCCATGCACGTCTTACCTTATAGAAGTAAGTAGATGGAGGAACAGCAATATAGTCAATTACCCAAGAAGGTCTTCTTTCCCAGTAAGTAGTAATAAAGTTCTTTTCATCAAATTGGAATCTTCTATCCCATACAACAGGAATGAGTATCTCTTCTGCTCTAAGGGTAACTGCCTTTGATGGCCAGATCTTCTGAGAAATCTTTTGCCACCATGCCTTCCAGTCTTCCCATGTCAAATCAGTACCAAGAATTGGGTCCTGAGTATCAGATCCTGAAAGACGCCTTGTCCTACGAAGTGCTGGAAGATAACACATAAAAAGTGCTTCTTTATTCT
>JAMOOT010000261.1 GCA_027065215.1 Candidatus Omnitrophota bacterium
CATATGTAAAACAGATGCTGATTGCATTTTATGCCATAGCTATGAGAAGGATTCCAATAAGAAACTGTAATCGATTGGTGTCTTTTTTGTGGGGAAATTTTGATTGGGAGAAACACAAAAATGATGCTGCATATGTAAAACAGATGCTGATAGCATTTTCTACAATAGCCAAAGAAAAGGTAGATCTTGATTACTACAATAAATTAATATCTTTATTGAAGAATGAATTTAATTGGAATGTGTATAGAGATAATCGTATCTATATTAGACATATGTTAATTGCTTTTTATCAGATAGTAACTTTTAAATCATCGATAGACGATTGTAGAAAGATATTGAAATTTTTGAAAGATAATTTTAATTGGCATATCCATAAAGACGATCGTATCTATGTTGAGCAAATGCTAATTACCTTTTACGAGGTGGTGGTGATGAGATTAAATACTGAGTCTCATGATAAACTTTTGAAGGTTCTAAAAACTACTTTTGGTTGGGATAAATGTAGCCACAACAGCCTTTATGTAAGAAAAATGGCAAAGTTTTTTTATAACATAATATTAAACAGAATTAAATATGATGATCTATTAGAGACAATGGATGTGTTAAAAAGGAAATTTTCATGGAATAAGTATCATAACGATAGTGAGCATTATATCATTCAGTTTATAACGACACTTACCGCAATGGTAAAAAGTGGAAGAGATTTGGAAGAATATTGGTTTAAGGTAATAGATTTATTGTACAGTGTAGTAGATAGAGAGGATGTAAGTGTAGCGATGGATATTATGGATTTAATATATACCCTCTATCTTCTAAAGTATCCTTCGAAAGAGAAAGTTGCCTCAGTTGTAAAATTTGTCAATACCAAATTAAAGGAGTATGCCTTGAAGGATAAATTGAGGATTATAAGGTATGGGTTAATGGGAATAATTCCGTTATATGCGTTAAAGGAAGGGTATAGTGGTGTAATTGAAAAGAAGCCCAAGGTTTATGGAAATGGGGCAGGTAATCGTTATTGTAATTTAAAGGTATCAGGTATACGTAATATGGTAGTAGTTATGTTGCCGTGGAATGCAGTAATAGATGAAGAAGGGCGGAGCAGGTTAAGGGTGAATTATAAAGATGGCCGGGTTGAGCGGATAGAGGCATTGGTCTTTGACGAAGAGAGAGGTAAGGAAGGATGGGAGGAGGTAAAGTTAAAGGGAAACGGGTTGGGTTATAGAGAGGCGAATGGCTACCAACATATTAATGGAGAGAGAGAGGCTGTGGTAGTAGATGGTAGGGATGGGCCGGAAGATATTGTTATGGAGAGAGAGCTTCTATTGAGGTTAAGGGAGATAGTAGGGAGATATGTAAAGGATGGAGTAGAGGAAGAAGGTAAAGATATATTGATGGAGGTGTTATACAAGCTATTTGCGGGTGGAGAGGTAGAAGAAATAGATACAGATGAATTAATAGATGTGCTCATATTAGGGGAAGGAGAGGGGGTAGAGGATGTATTGCAGAAGATAAAGGGAGATATAGAGGATGAGATATTAGAGCAAGGGGGTGATGGCAGGTCGAATTCAGGGATAGTAGTAGATGTAAGTTTAGAGGCATTTTTACGGGGGTTATCGATGAAGAACCAGCAAGCCTTAGCGGCTGGTGGGTTAGGGTTTCTTGCAGGGGAGACATTTGCTGGGTATAGGAGAGGGAGTGCGATAGGGGTGATGCCGTTATATGCGCATATTTGTTTACCGAATGGGGAATTAGAATGGATAGAATGGGAGAAGGAGAATGCAGTAAAGAAGAGGGAAGAGTTAGGATTTGAGGTAGAATTCAAGGGAAGCAGGCACAGGGTGGAGGTATATGTAAACTACCAGAACGAGACACCAGTCTATTTATTATACTGTCCGAACATCTTTTTCCAATTATATCCAGAGGAGCCGCACAAGATAATCCAGATGGCATTTTTAGGCAAGTCAGTGATTGCATTTTTAAAGAGATTAGATATAGAACCAGAGATTATTCGTTTAAATGAGCCGCAGTTATTGTTTGTAGAAGTAGCGAGGGAGCAGGAGGTAAGGAGGCAAGCCAGTATAGGGGGCAAGTCAAGGTTTGAGAAGACAGAGATAGTACTAACTACGCATACTCCGGAAGTAGCGGCGTTGCCGGTATATTGGGATATAGGTTGGGTAAAGTGGCATATAGGCGAGGATATGGTACCGGAATGGATAATAGAGGATGGGAAGATAAATTTTGCCAAGAGATTAGCCGAGAGAGCGATGGTAATAAATGGGGTATCGAAGGAACACGCAGAGGTTACGAAGTTAATAATATTGCCGGAGGCAAGGGATAAGATAACAGGTATATTAAACGGATCAGATCCTGAGTTATGGAAGGTAGAGAGGCTAAAGGAGGCAGAAAGAAGAGGAGGAGTTAGTGGCAGGGAGTTATTCAAGGTAAAAAGAGAGGTAAAGGGGGAGTTAAACGAATATTTAAAGAGTGTCTATGGCCGGGGGTTTGAGGATCTTGATAGGCCGCTGATAGGATTGGTAAGGAGGCTGGTGGCCTACAAGCAGCAAGGCATATTGTTTGCTTTGTTGAGATGGATAACAGGAGACGGAGAGAGAGAGTATGAATTGCCGTGGGGGACAGCACCCGGCCTGGGCGCTAATGTATTAGTAGGAGGAGTAGGGAGGGATTGGAAAGGGAAGGAATGGGAGGCAGAGTTCAAGAGGTTAGAAGGAGAGGAAGGATTTAGAGGGAGGTTAATATTTGTAGAGGGCAGTGGGATAGAGTTAATGAGATTAGCGACCCAAGGTTCAGACATATGGATAAGCATGCCATTACCGACGCGGGAGGCCTGTGGTACGAGCGATCAGAGGGCGGCGTTTTCAGGTGGGATAAATATAGCGACAGCGACAGGAGGGCCGAAGGAGTACATAGTCAATGGGAAGAATGGATATTTGATAGATGTATTTGGAGAGAAGAGATGGGAAGAAGAGGCCAGGGAAGTATTGGGATTAGATGAAGTGAGTTTTGGTAGAGAAGGAGAGAGGTTTAGGCGAATAGTAGAGATAATGAATCTGCCTGATGACTGTATAGAGAAGCAGCGAGTAATAGAATTTTGGCAGAGGAAGGCGCAGGTACTCTTATGGGAGTATTTAGATGAGTTAGTGAGGCATTATTATAGAGCGGTGAGAGGGGAATCTGAGATTTGGTTTAAGATGATGGAGGAGGCATATTGGATGGGGCATAGATATGTCTCGATATCGCGGATGGTAAAGGAATATGAGGATGTATATGAAAAAGTAAAGGCCTGTCAGGATGTAGAGGTTATTTCATTGGAGAGGGAGGATATAGGAGGAGAAGTAGTAGTAAAGATCTCCAATCCTAAGGGATTAGATATAAGTTTGGAGATAGAAAGGGAAGGTGGGACAGAGTCAGTGAGACTCGTTATGGATAAGAGTGGGAACTATGTGCCGGAGAGGAGGTTATTGTTAAGAGATGGGATTAAGGCATTGAATCTGCGTTTTGATTATTTCAAGGAATTAGATGATGCATTAGATGTGAAAAAACAGATATGGAGTTCATCGGCAATAAAGGATTGGATTATAAGAGATGAATTTGATCGAATAAATAATCTTTATTCCAGTAATGAGTTTTTGGGATGTAGAGGAATAGTGACGGTGTTTGGTTCGGCTCGGGTCAAGTCAGGGACAAATACATATAGATTCATAAGTAGATTAGCGGGAATGTTTGTTAAGGAGAAGTTTGGGATTTTGACAGGTGGTGGGCCTGGAGTAATGGAGGCGGCGAACCGAGGGGCATATTCGATAGAACCGAGGTATTCGTTTGGGATAGCAATAGAACTTCCATTTGAGGATCCAAGTCCGTATGTCTATGAAAGAAATAGAGTTAACTGCAATTATTTTCTTACGAGACAATACGGATTGATATTTCCAGCAAATTCGATAATAGTTGGCCCAGGTGGATTTGGTACAGTGAACGAGGTTATCGATGTATTAGCCATGGGCAAGAACAGAGAGATATCAAACATACCAATAGGTTTTGTTGATAAGGATTTTTATGGAGGATTTGTTGATTTTATTTATAGGCTTTCTGAATCGGTTCTAAAATGGAGAATAAGGCTGAAGAAGATATATACGATAACGAATGATAAAGAAGCGCAAAGTTTCTTGATGATCAATAGATCAGCAAAGAGAAAATTTGGTTTGCTTTCGGTGGATGATTTTGTTAGGGATTTACAGGAGACGGATTTAGTCTTGAAGGATGTATTAGGAGAAAGGCCTTCGGTAGCAGTAATATTGCCGGATAGAGTAGATGCGAATCATCATAGCAGGATATATTATGAGCAGGCGGGGAGAATCATATCCGAGTTAGTGAAGAGTGGATTTGGTGTTTTGGTCCAAAGCGGGAAGGTTATAACCTTTATAAGTTCAGAGAGGAGGTTGGGGTTAAAGTACAGGTACAATTTCACCCGGAAGTGGATAGTTTCTTCGTTTGCCAGGGATGGGGTGATTATATTTCCTCCAGATATTTTGGGATTAAACAGTCTTTTTGACGTGTTAACTCTTATCCAGACCAGGAAATTGGAGACAATTTCCTCCTTGATATTAGTGAAAGATAAAGTTTGGGATAGTCTACTGGATTGGTTTAGGGAGGTACTTCTTGCAAAAGGATATATATCACCAGGGGATCCGAATATTATGAAGCAGATTAGCGGGGGTGAAATTATAGATTATATAAAATCGGGATCGTCGTTAAGAGATGAGGTAGAGGGGTTATTTGAGAGGTATGGAATTAAGACCTATAGGAAATTGACGAAAAATTTCTTTAAGCAATTACGCAAGGGGCATATTGAGTTGGCGAAGGCTATATTAGATAACTTTTATGATAAAGGGGTGCAATTTGGGGTAGAGGAGATTAAGTATACCCTGAACCAGGTAAAGAATAGATTTTTGATCAAAGGATTAAAAAAAGTGGAAAGGGCAAGGGACTCTGTTAATAAGGTCGAGAAAGATATAAAAGAAATAGTCTGCAGTAAAGAGATGTTTGGATTGGAATGGGAGAGGTTATCGTTAAGGGATAAGATATGGTTCATAATATCTCATATAGCATTAGGCCAAGGGGAATTGGGAGAAATGAAGAGGTTCTTGAAGGAATTAGGAGTTGAGTTTGATGGAGATGTGGTGATGGCAAGAAATATATTTGAGGTATGGTTGACAACAGTGCAGAGTAATATAGGGAGAGATAGAGTTGCAAAATTAATAAAGGAAATAGAAGAGATAGAAACCATATCATGGGGGATAAAATTTAAGATATTGAAATTAATTCTCAAAAAAGGTCCATATAATAGATTCAAAACATACTGGGACATATACAAATATGTCTGTGAGAGATTGGATAAAAACGTTGTAGGAGAGGTGTTTTTAATCGGTGTGTTGGGTAAATTAGATAGGAGTATGAATGAGAATATCAATGAAATAAAGGAGAACATAGATATAGTTTTAGACAAGTTGGATGTGAAAAAATGGCATTTGGATAATAAGGATATAGTTAAATTGGTGTTAGGGGTTAGTGTAAAAGGTTTAGAGGGGAGAGATGTGGAGGATGTGTATAGGTATATGAAAAGTTGGATAAAAAGAGCAAGAGAGAATAGGAATTTGTTTTTTGATATACTTGCAACTTTTGCAAATAGGAAAGTTAATACATTAAAGATCAGGGATTTGGTTAGTTTGGCAAAAAGGGAATTTAATAGTGAGAAATGGAAGGGGACAGAAGTATATGATAAAGCATTGATTTTTGTAAAATATGTAGTGGATAAGAATTTGCCGAAGGTAGAAAACCTTATAAAAAGGCTGAAGGAAGAGTTTATGTGGGCGCGTTATAAAGTGGATGATGAATTTGTTAAGCGCTTTATGACTATGGTGTATTTGGCAGTATATAACAGATCATTAGATGATAAATATGTGTGCGAAAAGAAAGGGGAAAATATTGATAATTGGATCAAGTTTTTAAAGACAGGTTTTGATTGGGAGAGGTATAAGGATGACATTGAATATGTGATGAGGATGATGGTCGTTTTTTACACGATACTGATTAACAATTTACCAATAGAATACTGCGAATCCTTATTAGAATTTTTTAAAAAGGAGTTTGATTGGAACAACCATAAATTTGAGATTTCATATACAAAACAAATGTTAATTGCTTTTTATCAAGTAGCTATGAAAAGAGTATCAATTAAATACTGTGAAAGGTTGATATCGTTTTTAAAAAGGAAGTTTGATTGGAAAGTGTATAAAGATGATACTACCTATGTGAAACAGATGTTGACTGCATTCTACAATATATGCATGAAAAGAATACCGGTGGATTATTGTGATAGGTTAGTGTTATTTCTACGTAATAGATTTGATTGGGAGAAACACAAAGATGATGACGCATATGTAAAGCAGATGCTGATTGCATTTTATGCCATAACTATGAGAAAAGTACCGGTGGATTATTGTGATAGGTTAGTGTTATTTCTACGTAATAGATTTGATTGGGAGAAACACAAAGGTGATGATGCATATGAAAAACAGATGCTGATTGCATTTTATGCTATGGCAATGAAAAGAATACCGGTGGATTACTGTGATAGGTTAGTATTATTTCTACGTAATAGATTTGATTGGGAGAAATACGAAAATGATGACGCATATGTAAAACAGATGCTGATTGCATTTTATCGCATAGCAATGGGGGAAGTAGATGTGAAATATTGCGATAGATTGTTATCCTTTTTAAGGAAAATTTTTGATTGGGAGAAACACAAAGATGATGATGCATATGAAAAACAAATGCTGATTGCATTTTACCAGATAGCTATGAATAAAATACCACTGGATTACTGTGGTAGATTAGTGTCGTTTTTACGTAATGAATTTGATTGGAAGAAACATAGAGATGATGATGCATATGTAAAACAGATGCTGATTGCATTTTACAATATGGCAATGAGAGAGATTCCAATTAGTGATTGCAGTGCATTATTATCTTTTCTAAAGAATAGATTTGCTTGGAGTACATATAAAAATAATAGTGAATATGTGAAAAGTATGCTAATAGCCTTTTATAATGTTGGAATGAATAAGGTACCGGTGGATTACTGTGATAGGTTAGTGCTATTTTTACGTAATAGATTTGATTGGGAAAAACACAAAGATGATGACGCATATGTAAAACAGATGCTGATTGCATTTTATGCCATAGCTATGAGAAGGATTCCAATAAGAAACTGTAATCGATTGGTGTCTTTTTTGTGGGGAAATTTTGATTGGGAGAAACACAAAAATGATGATGCATATGTAAAACAGATGCTGATTGCATTTTCTACAATAGCCAAAGAAAAGGTAGATCTTGATTACTACAATAAGTTAATATCTTTATTGAAGAATGAATTTAATTGGAATGTGTATAGAGATAGTCGTATCTATGTTAGACATATGTTAATTGCTTTTTATCAGATAGTAACTTTTAAATCATCGATAGACGATTGTAGAAAGATATTGAAATTTTTGAAAGATAATT
>JAMOOT010000262.1 GCA_027065215.1 Candidatus Omnitrophota bacterium
ATTGTTAACAAGGTATATGAGGGCCGCCCCAATATCCTTGATATGATCAAAAACAGAGAAATTGATCTCATAATAAATACCAAGTCAGGAAAACTCACAGCAAAGGATTCTTCTTCTCTTAGGCGGGCCACCCTGCTATACAATATCCCGTACACTACCACAGTGGCAGCAGCTAAAGCAATAGTTATGGCATTAAAAGAACTTAAACAGGGTAAAGGATATCAGGTCCGTTCTATTCAGGAATATTACAGTGGAGAAAAATAAATGAAAAAAGAATCCTGTGGGCTAATTGGCATATATAACCACAAAGAAGCAGCAAGGCTTGCATATTTTGGACTATATGCCCTGCAGCACAGGGGTCAGGAAGGGGCTGGAATAGTTACCTGGGATGGAAAAAAATTAAGGGAAGAGAGAGGCATGGGCCTGGTTGCTGAAGTGTTTAATGAAAGACACCTCTCTAAAGAATTAAAAGGAAATATTGCCATTGGACATGTGCGTTACTCTACTACTGGTGCATCCATACTTAGAAATGTCCAGCCCTTTATTACTTATTTTAAAGGAATTCACATGGCAATTGGGCATAATGGAAATCTGGTGAATACTATTTCATTAAGAAAAGAACTTGAAGATAGAGGATCCCTCTTTCAGACCACAATGGACAGTGAAATATTTGTCCATTTAATTGCCCGTGAGATGTGTTCAAAGGATATAGAAGAGGCTATAATTGCTGCATGTGCCAAAGTGAAAGGGGCATACTCATTAGTTATGCTGGTGAACGATAAACTAATTGGATTAAGAGACCCCTATGGATTTAGACCCTTGGTTTTGGGTAGAATGGGTACTAGTTATGTCTTATCCTCTGAGACCTGTGCATTAGACCTTATGGAAGCTGAATATATGCGGGAGATAGAACCTGGTGAAATGATAGTAATTGATAAGGGGCATCTAAAGAGTTATTCTTTAACCAAGGAAATACCAAGCAGACGTGCCTGTATATTTGAGCTTATATATTTTGCCAGACCAGATTCTGTGGTATTTGGAAAAAATGTATATATAGCAAGAAAGAACATGGGAATGGCGCTAGCAGAAGAGGCGCCTGTTGAAGCAGACTTTTGTATGCCCTTTCCAGATTCTGGGGTGTACGCAGCAGTGGGATATGCGCAAAAGTCCTCAATCCCCTATGAAAATGCAATGATAAGAAATCATTATGTGGGAAGGACATTTATCCAACCTTCACAGGACATGAGGGATTTTGGGGTAAGGATGAAATTAAACCCAGTAAAAGAGATGATAAAAAACAAACGAATAGTTATTGTTGAAGATTCCATTGTTAGGGGAACTACAATAAGGACAAGGATAAAAAAATTAAGGGAACTGG